>JAGOQT010000138.1 GCA_018007255.1 Phycisphaerae bacterium
CTCACACCAGGCCAGGTCCCGGCCAACCCGTTGCCCCCCCCCGCATGCCCCGAAGGCGACCTGCTGAGCCCGCCCCTGGTCGTGCGGGCCAGAAGGCCGGGCGATCGGCTCCGCCCCCTGGGCCTGGACCTGGACAAGAAGGTGGGCAGGCTCCTGACCGACGCACGAGTCCCGCCGTGGACACGCGGGGACGTCCTGGTCGTGCAGGACCGGGAGAGGATTGTCTGGGTCTGTCCTGTGCGGATGAGCGACCACGTCAAGGTCACCGGGACCACGCGGCAGGTGGTCCGCCTGACCGCGCGACGGTCTCAGGATCCTGTGTAGGGAGCGGGTGCCCGCGATCCTCGGCCTTGTCCCCCGGGACCCGGGTCACTTGCCGTGCTTGCGGGCGATGACCTGGCGGATCGCACACCTGCACAGGGCCCTTCCCAGGAGGGAGAGCCGATGGCGACAGGGGGATCGCCGCTCCAGGCACTCCACCCAGCGTCCGCCCAGGATGGGCCTGGCCCTGCACAGGATCGAGAACCCGGAGCGATAGCACAGGTGGTCCTGCGAGCAGCCGACTCGGACCCTGAGGGCCTCGATCTGCTCGTCCCTCACCACGCGAGGCTGAGGTGCTTCAGGGGCGTCCGCCGGTCTGGTTTGCGGGAGGACCTGCGCCCCGGACGGGGCACCAGGGCCTGCAGCGGGTCCGGCTCCAGCCGGACCGGACGCCTCGGCAGGCAGGACGCTGCCCTGGAAGATCGTCCTGACATCCTTGTGCAGCCCGCGTCTGCGGTCGTTCATGAGGCCCCCTCCAAGGCATCGATCCGGGAGAGCATCTCGTCCGCAAGAGACCTGTACTCCATCGCGGCCTTGGTGGCCGGGGCGTAGTTCAGGATGGGTTGGCCCGCACTCGGGGCCTCGGCCAGTCGCGTGCTCTTGTGGATCACGGTGTTGAAGACCAGGGGTCCGAAGTAATCCCGGAGCTGCTGCTGGACCAGACGGCTCAGGGTCACTCGGTCCTCCACAAAGGTCAACAGCAGACCGAGGATCCGCACCTCGCACGGACGCAGCCGCCTGCGCATCATGGTCACGGTCTCCAGGAGACGCTTGAGCCCCTCCAGGGCGTAGTACTGGGTCTGCACCGTGACGACCATGTACTGGCTGGCCACCAGGGCGTTCAGCATCAGCAGGCCCAATTGGGGGGGGCAGTCCAGGATCCCGTACGTGTACGTGCGGGCGACCTGCCGGAGCTTGTCCGCAAGGACCCGCTCCTTGTCCGGCCTCTGGCCGAGGTCCAGGTCCACAGTCCCCAGCAGGACGTTGCTCGGGGCCACGGCCAGCCGCTCCACGCAGGTGGGCAGGACGACATCCGCCACAGAGGTGTGCCCGTTCATCATGACGTCGTGCATGGTCCTGTCCAGCGAGCCGGGGTCGTGACCTACCCCCAACGTCGCGTGGCCTTGGGGGTCGAAGTCCACCAGCAGCGTATCCTGTCCCCGTTTGGCAAAGGCCGCAGCCAGGCTCACGGCCGTGGTGGTCTTTCCGCAACCGCCCTTCTGATTGGCAATGGCGATCGTTCTCATGATGGTTGTCAGGTCAACGGCCGCTCCTCCGTGCGCAGCCCGCAGCGAACCCACCTCCCGTGCCGCCCGTCCCTCCGCTCTTGCTATCTACAACTCCCACCATAGTTTACAGAAACATGTGCCCTAAAGCAAGGGGATTCAAGGGGAGGCTGTCTCGGATTGGGGACAGGGGAAGGGTTCCCGCCGATCCTCAGGGATGACGGTTTGGCCTCACCGGGCGGTTCGCACAGGAGACCTGGGGCCAAGGTCCTAGAAAGGGGACCGGCCGGACACAGGGCATGGGGATCCACCCGACTCCGCGGGTCACCCCAGCGGCTCATCCTCCCAGGCCCTCAGTGTGTCGGACAGGGTGTACAGGGCGCTGGCGTGCAACTGGCTGACCCGTGATTCGGTGATCCCCAAGATCTCCGCGATCCGCCGCATGGTCATGTGTTCACGATAATACAGGACGACAATCTGCCGCCTCTTGGCGTCCAGTCTGCCGATGGCCTCGGACAGCCCCTCCACCATCTCGGTCTGCACGAGCTGCCGGTCCGGCCTGGTCGCATGAGGGGAGGGCAGGGTCTCGTCCAGGGAGGGCCCCTCCCCCTCGGGCGAACTGAGGGAGATGCACCGCTGGGTCCACGCGTGGTCCATGTGTTGGTTGATCTCCGAGGGACTGACCCCCAGCGCGTCCGCCAGTTCCTCCTCGGTCGGGTGCGTACCCGTCTTCTCAGTGATCCTTCGGCTCAGGTCTTGGATCGCCTTGAGCTGCCGGTCCACGGCTGCGGGCAGCATGGAGGCGTTCCGCAGCTCATCCAGGATTGCGCCCTTGATCCGGATGTAGGCGTAGGTCTTGAGGCCCGCGCCGAAGCAGGCGTCATAGTCCCGCACGGCCTTGATCAGCCCGACCACGCCCGCGGAGACCAGGTCCTCGAAAGACAGGGGGGGACGGAGCAGACCGCCGACTGTGCGGGCAATCCGGTGGACCAGGGGCAGGAACTCCGCGACCGGATCGTCCGGGGGGGGCCCAGGCCTGCGGACCTCACAGGCCCTCAGGGCCGAGGTCCTGCCCTGCGGCGGGCCCAGTACGGGGGCGGCCGGGGCCTGCCCGTGCCCGTGCGCCGCGTTCCTGCGATGGTCCCATGGGGTAGTCACAAGGGCGGCCCTCGTGCAGTCACGTCAAGGCGAAGATCCCGGCACGGTCCAACGCCGTGCGGACCCCCTTCGTGATCCGGGGTGCAACCCATGTGCCAGGGGTCAAGGACGCCTTGCACGGCCGCGGTGGCGGCCCTCGGGACGTCCTGGCCTGACCGGTCTGCGCGGATCGGGTCTGGCTGCCTATCCGCCTGTGCGTCAGGAAATCGTCCGCGTCGTTCAGAATCGTGACAGCATGCCGGCCGGACAGGGGGGATGCAGAGCGGCCGATCCGACCGAACGGGCCTCAAGGGGCCCTACAACCGGCTCCGCAACGGGCTTGGGGCGGGAGGCGGATGTACCCTGGTCTGGCTCGATGTGGTACTGCTTGACCTTAGCATACAGCGTTGCGCGGGTAATCCCCAACAGGGAGGCGGCCCGGGTCTTCTGCCAGCCGGTCTCCTTGAGGGCTCGCGCAATGAGCTCCCGCTCGGCCTTGGCCAGAGAGAAGTCCCTCAGACCTGAGGGCACAAGGCTGCCCGGTTCGACGGACTCCATGGCCTCGGCGTCCAGCACGATGCTGCTGAGGCCGATCTTGTTGGTCTCCTCCAGCAAGATCGCCCGATCGATCACGTTCCGGAGTTCACGGATGTTGCCGGACCAGTCGTGTCTCAGGAGCGTCTCCACGGCCAGTCCGGTCAGGGCCGTGATCTTCCCCCGCTTCTCAGGGCAGATCGTGGAGGTGCGGAGGAAGTACTCGGCCAGGACCGGGATGTCGTCCCTCCGCCTGGGCGATCGCAGCGGCGCAAGCGAGATCGGACAGATGGCCAGGCGATAGTACAGGTCCCGCCGGAACCGGTTCCCTTGGACCTCGGCCTTGAGGGGCCGGTTGCTCGAGGCGACGATCGTCGCCCGGCAAGGGGTCTCCTGGACCCCCCCGACCTTGCGAAAGGCCCTCTCCTGCAGCAGGCGAAGCAGTTTCGCCTGCAGATCCAGGGGCATCTCGCTCACCTCGTCCAGGAAGAGGGTCCCTGCGCCGGCCAACTCACACAGGCCCGTCTTCTCCCGGTCCGCTCCCGTGAACGCCCCCTTCACGTGGCCGAAGAGTTCGCTCTCCAGGAGATTGGCCGTGAGGGCCGCACAGTTCACGGCCACAAAGGGCTGGCCCGCAGCGCGGATCTGGTGGATCGCCTGGGCGGCCACCTCCTTGCCCGTGCCTGTCTCGCCCAGGACGAGGACCGGATTGCATCGGCTCTGGGCCACCCTGCGGAGGAGGCGGTACTCCTCCCGCATGGCCGGGCTGCGCCCGACCATAGGGACCTTGGCGAGGCTGGGGTCCACAAAGAAGGCCGGGTCCTCTTCGGAGGGCGGGGCGACCCGCTCGCCGGGCGAGACCGCCGCAACGGCCCTGCGGAGCCCCTCAGCGTCCGTATCGCGGCCCAGGCAGTCCGTTGCACCGGCGCAACGAAACGCCTCCGCAGGATGATGCCCATTCGGGATTGCCAGGATCGGAATGGTGGACACCCGCGGGTCGGCCGCCTCCGCGAACCGCCGGACATCCGAGGGTGTGGATGGCCCGTCGAAGACCACCAGATCAGGTCGGACACGCCCCACCATCTCCAGGGCCTCGGCTACATCATCCGCCATGAAGACCTGGGGGCTGACGTGACGAATCAGGGACTGCATCGAGTCCGTCTTGCCCACTAGGAGTGTGCGTTGGAGACCGCTCATCCGTCCCTGACCATCCCTGCGATTGCCTGTTCTGTGCAGGCTGCCCAGTTCGCGACAGGGGTCACATCGACATCCCCTCCAAGAACACTTGAATCTTTTTATGGGACAGGACGTCACCCTGTCCTGTCTCGCTCGGCAGGTCCGAGAACGACCCGGCTTACAGGAGAGGCACGCAGGGCTCACGGTCAAGCCCGGTCCCAACCCCCTGCAATCCGCCTGGTCCGGGCATGGCGTTTGCACTTCGATTCGCCGGGCAAGGACGGACGAGTTCGGCCGGACAGATGGGGCCCTGGACGCAGTCGGCCACCTGTGGGGGGGCCTTTGCACCACGGCCGCGGAACCGGTGTATGCACGTCCAGACAAGGACCACATAGATGCAGCACGGATGTCATGAGACGGTGGAGCAGGCGGGACGGGCCAGTCCCTACAGCCGGGTCCAGCAACTGGGCGACTGTCACGCTACGATCGGCAACTATGCGCAGGCCAAGCGGCATTACGAGAGGGCCGCGACCCTTGCGCCCGACGAGCCGCATCCCTATGTGGGCCTGGGCGTGGTGGCCCTGCTGAACCACCACAACGAGGATGCAGAGCTCGCCTTCAGCGTGGCCCGCAGGCTGGACCCGGCCTGTTCCAAGGCCTACGCAGGCCTGGCCCTGGTCGAGCAGGAGCGGGGTCACTACAAGACGGCCTTCGACCTGTATTTGCAGAGCCTGGAACTGGGCACCGACAACCTCACCGCCTTGCTGGGGCTGTTTCAGACCTCGTGCCAGATGGGCTCGTTCTGCGAGGTCACCCACTACCTGCAGGCGTATCTGACCAGCCACCCCACAGACGGCTCGGTCCTGTTCTGCCTGGCCACCCTGCACATGAGGGACGGCCGCCTGGACCAGGCCCGGCGGATCCTTGCGGACCTGGTGGCGCTCGAGCCCGGCAACCACGACGCGGCCAACCTCCTGGAGGAGATCGACCACACCCTGGTCCGAAGGGACAGGGGGCAGCCGGACGCCAGCGCCATAGTGGCGGACCTGCCCCGTGGGTCCGTGAAGCCCAAGACCGTCTGAGACCTGTGGGCCAGCCCGCATTTCTCACAAGCCTTCGGTTCTGAGCGGTCCTGTTGTCCGGGTGCCGCGTTCTCGGTCCCGTTTGTCCTCGACGTACCGCCCTGGGTACGCCTCCGGGCAAACGAGACCTGCGGCCTTGCATCCGGCCAACATGCCTCGCTCAGAACAGTCTGTGCCCGATGCGTCGGCCCTCCGGTCGGGCCAAGTCGGGTCCACAGCCTCACTTCGGCCTCGGCCGTCCGAAGCCTCGTGAGAAATGCAGGCTAGGCAGGCTGGCGGTCCCTGGGGCGACGGAGGATGATGATCTTCTGCCAGATCTTCTGGGCAAGGCCCGTGGTCAGGTCCTCGAGGTCGTTGACCGCGCTGTTGGCGGCCGGGTCGTTGAAGTCCTGGACGTACAGAAACCCCAGCTTGCCGACCAGGGAGAGGAGCTCCGAGCAGTAGTCCAGGTAGCGCCCCAACTCGAAGTCGTTCAGCTCGCGGGCGGGGGAGTGGGTGGTGGGCGTGCCCTCTGCACGGACCATGTCCGGGTCCTTGGTCAACTGGTGGGCGTCGATGAGGTGGGCGATCGTCCGAAGCCGGTTCACGGCCTGGACCACCCGCTTTCGCCTCCGCCGGGTCTCGAAGGTCACCAGGAAGGTGATCCCCGCGGCCAGCAGCACGACCTCGTTGACCGCAGCCTCGATCATCTGCACGAACTCGGCCAGGTTGATCCCGTCCGTCCTCAGATCCAGGTGGGCCATGGAGTAGGCCGCAGCCAGGACCACGAGTCCGAGGAACAGGCCGATGACTCCCCTCATGAGGCAGTGGGGCCGGCCGATCCACTCGAGGATCTCGTCGGTCTGCCTGGAGACCGCGGACAACTCCTGGCTGACCCCGGACAGACCCGACCCCGGGAACCGATCGTGGATCCTCTGATGGAGCCGGTCGATCGTCTTCTGGATCTCCTCCGCGCTCAGTCGCATGCCCGTCTGCCTCATGGGTCGTCCACCTGTCCGTGGTCTGTGGCTGCAGGATACAACAGACCCTGGGCCCAGGCAAGTCCGCACTCCGGTTCCCGCGTCCGGCCCGGATCCTCGACGTCTCGGGCGAGACGTTCAGGGCCCGGTTGCACGGGACGTTGAGGGTATCGACGCAGGGCAGTCTGTCATCACGGTTCCTCCGAATGAAACCGGTCGACCACGACCGCAAGGAGGATGACGAGTCCTTTAATCACCTGTTGCCAGAAGGGATCGACACCCATGATGACCAGCCCGCTGTTGAGCACGCCGATGATCAACGCCCCGAGAACCGTTCCCGACACGGAGCCCCGGCCGCCCGAGAGGGACGTCCCACCGATCACGACGGCTGCGATGGAGTCCAGCTCGAGGCCCTCCCCTGCGATCGGAGTCGCAGAGTTCAGCCGGGAGGTCACGATCAACCCGCCGACAGCGGCCAGTGTACCGGAGATGACGTACACCGATCGTTTCACGCCGGCGACGTTGAGTCCGGAGAGCTTGGCGGCCTCCTCATTGCCTCCCACGGCGTACACATACCGGCCGAACCGCGTCTTTCGGAGCAGCACCACGGCGACCAGCACAAGACCCGCGGCAATCCAGAACTGGTTGGGAATCCCCAGCAGCCTTCCCGACCCCATGCTGACGAAGAGCTGGCCAAGGCCGGTGATCGCCTCGCCCCCTGTGTACAGCTTGGTCAGCCCCCGGGCCATGGTCAGCATGGCCAGCGTTGCGATGAACGGGGGAACCCGAAAGCGAGTCACCATGACCCCATTGAACCACCCCAGCGACGCCCCCACCAAGATGCCGACAGCAATGGCTGCCGGGGCACCATAACCGATGTAGAGATTCAGGGCCTCCAACTCCGTACCCCGTTTGAGCAGGCCGGCCATGATCGCCCCGCTGAGCGCCAGGATGGAGCCCACGGACAGATCGATTCCCCCCGTCAAGATCACGAGGGTCATCCCCACGGACAGACAGAGATTGACCGAGATCTGACGCATGACGGTCCAGAAGTTGTCCCGCGACAGGAATCCGTCTGCCAGGAGGCTGAAGGCCACAACCATCAACAGCAGAGCGATCAGCGAGTGGGATCTCGCCAGAAGCCTCCGGTAGTCTTTTCGGTCCGACATGCACAACTCCTCAGACTGTCACGTCGCCGGATGACGGGGGCAGCCTGTGGCCCGAGAGGCTTCCGGGCAGGGCCGCCTTCAGAATCGACTCTTCCGTGGCCTCGCCGCGGGAGAACTCCGCCGTCTGGCGGCCCTCGGACAGGACGAGGATCCGGTGCGCGATGGCGAGGATCTCCGGCAGCTCGGACGAGACCATCACGATGGCCAAGCCCGCTGCCGCCAACTCGTGGATGAGCTGATAGATCTGGTTCTTCGCATGGACGTCGATGCCTCGCGTCGGCTCGTCGAGCAGCAGGGCCCGTGGCCTGGTGGCCAGCCATTTGGCGATGACGACCTTCTGCTGGTTGCCGCCGCTGAGATGCTTGACCGGCTGGCGGAGCGAGGCCGCCCGGATGCTCAATCGCTGCCCGAGGTCACCGGCCAGGGCCTGCTCCCTCCGGCGGCTCAAGAACCCGAACCGCTCCACTTGGGCGAGACTGGCCAGGGATATGCTGGCCGCCACGGACATGTCCATCACCAGACCCTGGCGCTTGCGGTCCTCCGGAACCAGAGCCAGGCCCGCTGCGATGGCCTCAGCGCAGGATGCGATGCGGACCTCCCTTCCCTCCAGGAACACCCGGCCGGAAGAGGTCTTGGCGTGCAGCCCGAAGATCGTCTCCAAGAGCTCGCTGCGCCCGGCCCCCATCAACCCGAACAGGCCCAGCACCTCGCCCCGGGCCACCGAGAAACGGACGTCCTTCACAAGAAAGTCCCCGGGTCGGTCCGGATGGGGCAGCCGGATCTCCTCCACCCGCAGGACCTCCGACCCACGGGCGGCTTCCGTTTGGACTTGGACGAAGAACTCCTTCAGATCCCGGCCGACCATCATGCGCACGACCTCATCGTGGCTCAATTGGGTACGGGGCGCCGAACCGATGGTGCGGCCGTCCCGCATGACGGTGATCTGGTCGGCAATCCGGAACACCTCGTCCATCTTGTGGCTGACGTACACGATGGCCACGCCCTCGCGCTTCAGGGCCCCGATCAACCCAAACAGCACATCGACCTCGCGCTCGCTGATCGCGGAGGTCGGCTCGTCCATGATGATCACGCGGGCCTTCAGGGCCAGCGCCCGGGCAATCTCCACGATTTGCTGCTGGCCCACACGCAGCCTGCTGACCTGTGTGCTCGGGTCCACGTCCAGGTCCAGCCGATGCAGGAAGGCGGAAGACTCCCGGCGCATCCTGCGGACATCGATCAGGCCCAGTCGATCCCGATGCTCCCGGCCCAGGAAGAGGTTCTCGGCCACGGTCAGATTGGGGATCAGGTTCAATTCCTGGTGGATGATCGTCACCCCCTGCTCCTGGGCCTGCCGCGGATTGGCGAAGACCACCTCGCGCCCATTCCGCAGGATGCGCCCCTCGTGATCCTGATAGACGCCGGACAGGATCTTCATCAGGGTGGACTTGCCCGCGCCGTTCTCCCCCATGACGGCGGTCACCTGCCCCGCACGCACCTCCAGGTGCGCCCCGTCCAGCGCCTTGACCCCGCCAAAGCGTTTGGTGACCCCCTGCGCCGCCAGGACCATCTCATCGTGCTCGATCATGCGTGGTGTGCTGCAAGGGGATCACTCCACCTCCAGCCGAATGGGCATCACCCTCAGAAGATGCCAGGGGCTGTTCGACTCCTCGGGCCGCTCCCGACCCCCGAACGGAGTCTTCTCCGTCGCGTCCTCGGCCACCTCCGCTGCGCCGACAAAACGCACGCGCATCCCCGCCTCCGGGGTTCGTTCGAGAACTGGTGCGATCACCTCCTGCACGACGATGCGGTTGATCTCGGCGCTGATCCGGTTGAACTTCATCGTGTCGGAGAAGCCGCTCACATCGACCAACCCGGAGGCGTCGCGTATGGCGTTGCCCGAGATGAAACTGCCTGTGCAGAGCCGTATCTCCGGTCCCGGGTCCTCCGGGAGCACACTCACGAGCAGCCCATCCTTCTCCACGGCCACGATCTGGCCCTGTCCCCCAAGCAAGTAGGCATGGACCCGGCTCTGACCCAGGGTCCTGCCCTGGGCGATGGCCGCCTTCATGTCCCTATTGAACAGCCGGATCAACTCGTCGGCGGCCCGTGCATGGCTCAAGGCGGCAGGGAGGCGATGGTCCCAGAGGTCCCACGCGTAGTCGGCCGGACTGAACCGGGCGGCGCGCTCCTCGGCCCGCTTCTCGTCCAGGCGCCGTAACTTGCGGGAGGGGCCCCCCAACAGAGCGACTGATGCGGTCCCCAGGGTAGAGGGCAGGGTCTTCCGTTTC
>JAGOQT010000139.1 GCA_018007255.1 Phycisphaerae bacterium
GTAATCGCCGATCACGTCGCCGGCCAGGCACGTGGGCCCGGCAAGCCTCCAGGTGTGGGCACGCTCACCCGGCATGCCCGCGCCCGTGATCTGGGGGCGGTACGGCATCTCCAGGACATCCGGCATGTGGGCCGAGGCCGAGGTGTCCAGGATGGCGATATCCACATCGTTGTGCACCACGTCCAGCACCGAGGCGATCAAGAATCCGGTGTTGAGGGCAACGGCCTCTCCGGGCTCCAGGTACAGGGTCCGGATGTTGCCGTGGCGATCCAGGAACCCGGTGATGAGATCGCACAGCAGATCCCGGTCGTAGTCAGGCCGCGTGATGTGGTGTCCTCCCCCGAAGTTGACCCATTCCACCCGTCTTAGGGACGGACCGAACTGGTCCTCCACCGCGTCGAGGGTCCGCTGCAGGGAGTCGGCGTTGAGTTCACACAGGGTGTGGAAGTGCAGGCCGGTGATTCCATCGAGCTGGTCCGGCCAAAACTGATCCCGCGGGATGCCCAGACGCGAGCCCGGCGCACAGGGGTCATACAGGGGGGTCTTGACCTCGCTGTGCCTGGGATTGAGGCGCAGGCCGCAGGCGATCCGGCGACGCGAGGAGAGGACCTGGCCCCTGAACCGCTGCCACTGGCCCATGGAGTTGAACACGATGTGGTCCACGACATCGAGGAACTCGCCGAACTCGTCGTCTCGATAGGCCGGCGCGCACAGGTGGACCTCCTTGCCGAAGGCCTCGGAGGCCAGCCTCGCCTCGTGGAGGCTGCTGGCCGCGGCCCCGGACAGGAACCGGCGGCACAGCGGGAAGGTACTCCACGCCGCGAAACCCTTCAAGGCCAGGAGGATCCTGCACCCAGTCCGGTCCTGGACCCCCTTGAGGACGCCGAGGTTGTCCCCCAGCAGACCCAGGTCGATCAGGTAGCAGGGTGTCCGGAGCGGGAGTTGTTCGTAGTCCACCATCTGCTGCTTGTCCCGTACGACTCAACGGATGCCGTGAGCAGACTCGGGCTCATGCCCAAACAGACCGTCCATGGTCAACGGCGAGTGGGAGAGGCATCCAGGGTCTTCCCTTCGATGACCTTCCAGGGTAGGCCGTGCCGGTTCAGGTCCTCCATGAACGGGTCCGGGTCGAACTGCTCCATGTTGAACACGCCCCTGCCCTGCCACTTGCGTTCCAGGATCATCTTGGCCCCGATCATGGCCGGCACGCCGGTGGTGTAGGACACAGCCTGGGCCTTGACCTCCTTGTAGCAGGCGGCGTGGTTGCACACGTTGCAGATCATCAGCCGCCGCCTCTTGCCCGCCTTCAATCCCTCGAAGATGCACCCGATGCAGGTCTTGCCCTTGTATCCGGCGCCCAGGGACCCAGGGTCCGGCAGAAGGGCCTTGAGGAACTTCAGGGGCACGATCCGGTGCCCTTCGAAGTCGACCTCGTCGATCCGGGTCATGCCCACGTTCTGCAGGACCCTCAGGTGGGTCAGGTAGTTGTCCGAGAAGGTCATCCAGAATCGGATCCGGCGGAGGCCGCGGATATGCCGGACCAGGGACTCCAGCTCCTCGTGGTAGAGGACGTAGCTCTTGCGGGGCCCGACCTCGGGGTAGTCGATGTCGCGGCCGATGCTCATGGGGGCGATCTCGACCCAGCGGCCGTCCTCCCAGTACCGGCCCTTCTGGGTGACCTCCCGGATGTTGATCTCTGGATTGAAGTTCGTGGCAAAGGGGTGGCCGTGGTCCCCGGCGTTGCAGTCCACGATGTCCACGAAGTGAATCGCGTCGAAGAAGTGCTTCTGGGCGTACGCGCAGAAGACGTTGGTCACGCCCGGGTCAAACCCGCTTCCGAGCAGGGCCATGATCCCCTTCTTCTTGTATCGGGCCCTGTACGCCCACTGCCACCTGTACTCGAACTTGGCCTTGTCCGGCGGTTCGTAGTTGGCGGTGTCCAGGTAGTGGACGCCCGTGGCCAGGCACGCGTCCATGATCGGCAGGTCCTGATAGGGCAGGGCCACGTTCACGACCAGGTCGGGCCTGTGCTCGCGGATCAGCTTGGCCACCTGCCCGGCGTCGTCCGCATCGACCTGAGCGGTCCGGACCCTGCGGCCCGTGGCTGCAGCCACGTCCTTGGCGATCTGCCTGCACCGGGCAGGCGTCCGGCTCGCCAGCACGATCCGTTCAAAGACCTCCGGCACCTGTGCGCACTTGTGCACCACCACATTGCCCACCCCGCCCGCACCGATGATCAACACCTTGCCCATGTGGCATCTCCTAGATCCATGAATGACCCCATGCGCAGTCCATATGCCCGCCTTCCCGCTTGAAGTCAACCCCCCCCTCTCCGGTCGCATAGGGAAAGGCCGAGCCTCTCGCCGGGCCGATCCTCCCGGGAGGGTCGGCGCGGGCAGGCCGAGTCTCTTCAGGGGCCGCGCCCTGCGGGACATCCGCCCTAGGGCTTCTTCTTGAGGGGCCAGAAGAACTTCTCGTATCTGCCGAATTCCATCTCGCTCGTGTCGGAGGGGTTGTCCTTCAGGGCAGACCGGAGCTTGCCTTCCACGTGGCAATCCACGAAGACCGCGTTGGCCGTGCCTGCGTTCCAGTCTCCCCGCTTGCTTCCGTGGAATGTGCCCAGCCAATCGCGGCCGTCCCCGCACAAGGCATTGTCGTTGAGGACATTGGCGCACCCGGGCCGGGCCCACATGTTCTCCTCAGCGAAGAAGATGACCTGGCTGGGCGTCCTGGTCACATTGGTGAGCTTGGGCGCAGTGGCCATTACGCCCAGGGCGAAGTTCATGCTGTAGCTGTAGTAGGGGATGATGGGATTGGAGGTCACGTGACTGGGGTGCCTGGAGCCCTGGGTGTTGGCCAGGACCTTGAACGTGGGGCACAGGTGACACTCCTCATCGGACAGATACCTCCAGAACGGACCGTCCGCCGGATATCGGGGGTCATGCCAGCGGCAGTATCGCTGGTACCCGGGCACGGGGTACTCGGTCTTGACGAGGGACGTCCACGCCGCCGGGTACCGGTTGCCGTTGTCATCCAGGTAGGTGGCCTGCGCGATCCCGTACTGGCGGAGGTTCGACCTGCAGGAGATCTCCTGGGCCTGCGCCTTGATCCGCTGCAGGGACGGCATCATGACGGCCATCAAGATGGCGATGATGGCGATGACCACCAACAACTCAATCAGCGTAAAGCCGTGTCCGCGCCTCATAGGCCAGCCTCCCTTACGCCCCACTTTCGCCCGCCGCTGCCCGGCACCCTAGATGACGCACATCCACATGGGCCGGTTCTTCCGATCGGACATCCGACCTGCCTACCATATTACCTGGGCCGGTCCCCAGCCCAAAGAAAAAAAACGCACTATCTGGCTGGGCCCGCCGTGAGAAGTTGGCAGGGAAGAGGCAGCCCTCGCGGGATGGAGGTCAGCAAGTCCGCAGGCCGGTCCGCCAGGGCGGCGATCCCACACAGCCTGCGTGCAACAAGGGCATGAAAAAAGAGACGGGCTCGGTCGATGTGAGAGTCGTTGTAGGCCCGTCTCTTTGTTGCGGTGTGCCGTTGCCCGCACTGAAGCGGTCAGACCAACTGATCTCAGTCTGCACCCGCAACAACCATACTTTAGCACAAACCACGATGGAGATCAAGCCTGTTCTGCCCAGATAGACGGGCCCCGGGCCGCAACCGCCTCCGGGCATGTGCGGGGGCGATCCTGTCCGGACCGGGCCGGCGGGTCTGTTACGGTGTTCGGACAGGGAACAGGTCACCCGTTGAATGTCTTCGAGATGCCCAGCAAGGACCTGCAGTGAGGGCACCAGAACGCCCCGGTGGAGGTGAAGCAACCACGTTCTTTGTGGACAATCTCCCTGAGCTCTCTCTTACAGTGGGGGCAGATCGGCCATTCGTCCGACGCCGCCTTTCTGTAGGTGACCTTGCTCTTCTCAGACATGTCGCCCTCGATCGATCGGTTCTACACGGGATGGCAGCGTATCCGTTCGGCCCTGGGCAGTCAAGCAGGAGAAGGGGCCGGGAAGAAGACGAGCGAAGGGGAGTCCAGCCATCCTGGATGCGGGAGGTCGAATCCTGTTTGAGTGGCGCATCCATCACAGGGAGCCGGGGCTGTTCTAGGACTGGTTCAGGGTCTTGTCCACACAAGAGAGCCCCCTGCCCAACAAGACCTCGGCGGCGCGTCGCACGGGGGCGACGAATGGCCTATGGCACCACACGGGTGGTCCACACCTCGTAGACATCGCCTTGGGCCCGCCTGGCCGAACACCGGACAAGGACCTTCTTGGCGATCGAGCCCGTGTTCGTGAAACTGACATTCAGGTTCTGCCAGTCCGTGAAGCTGCCATCGGGCTGGGCAATCGCAGCGGACGCGAGGGGCGCGCTCGCCGGATCCGCCAGCGGGTCTGCTGTGGGATCAATGATCTCAAAGCGAGGGGCCCAGGCCGAGTGGTCATCCGCGACCCGGACCCGGCCCATGAACCTCAGTGTCAGGCCCGGCTCGACCGTCATCTGGGCCTGTCTGAAGCACGGCGTGTCCTCGCTCTCGCACACGTGCCTGAAGGAGGTCGCGTAGCCCTCCGGCACGGTGTTCACATCGGACAGGACCACGCCCCCCCGAGTCCAGGCCTTGAACGCACCGGGCACCTGGTCGTGGTCGACCGAACAGATGTAGAAGGTGGCCGGAACGGCCGTGGTCTGATACTGGTAGTTCTCCGTGGCCGACCCGAGGGTGCTCCCGGCGATCTCCGCACCGGCCACACGACGCAGGTCATAGGTGTTGCCGGTCAAGGCAGCCCCGGTGAGTCTCAATCCCCCCCCGCCGTACACACCGTTGAAACAGCCGCTGACCTCCCCGGTGATCGCCGTCTCAGCAGCATAGTAGATCCCGTAGTAGCAGCCCGAGACCCCTCCGGGGCTGGCATTGCCCGATCCGGAGTAGAAGCCGTAGCTGCAGCCGCTGATCGTCCCCCTGTTCGTGCTCCCCGCGCAATACACGAGCCCGTACGTGCAGCCGCTCAGGACTCCGCTCTGCACGACCCCCTGGCCGAAGTTGATCCCATTCGTGCACCCGCTGAGGGTCCCACCCAGCGTCAAGTCCGACGGCCCGTTGATCCCGTTCGAGGTCCTGATCTCCGCAGCCACGGTCCCGCCCACGGGATTCGTGACCGCATAGCCCTTGCCGTTGATGATCCGGATGTTCCGCGTCACCAGGAAGACCTTCGCGCCCGGGGTCTTGGCCTTTGCCAGACCGGAGGTCAGGGTCAGGGTGCCAGCCGTGATCCCCCCCTCGGCGATCTGGCCCCCTTCGCTGTCCGGCAGGCCCCCGGACACGTCATCGATGCGGACCTCGCCTCCCTGCGTCCAGAGGTCCCCTGTCCCGTCCGTGTCCACCTGCAGGACCGTCGCCCCGGCATCTGCAGGGGCCGTCAGGGCCATCACCTTGACCGCCGGCTCCGTGCAGTGGAGTGCAATGTGACCCGCAGACCCGCAGTTGATCGTGTAGGTGCCGTTGAAGTCGATGGTGAACGTCACGCCGGCCGGAAGGGGCTCTGAGGCGGACACCCCTGCCTGGAGCGTCCCGTTGAGCGTGAGAGAGGCATTGCACTTGAGCGTGTACACCCCCGGAGACACGCTGCACTCGAGCCCGGCCCCTGAGCTGATCGTCAGGCCGATTCCGCTGGCAAACCCGGATTGGTCGGCGTCAAAGGTCACGACATCCGGCGCCACCAGGGTCACCGTGTCCCCGTCGACCGGCACAACGCCCCCTGCCCAGGTCCCGGGCGCGGACCAGAGGCCGCCCCCCGTGCCATTGGACTGGACGGCCGCCGCATAGCCGGCATGGGCCAACAGCAGACATGCAAGCACACTGGACATGCACCTCATAGGTCACCTCCTGGCCACGGGCCCTCGACCCGCGCACGGTCCGCCTGCGCAGACACACCGTCTGGAACTCCAGCCCGTACTCCCACGAACTCTGCACATCCAGGATACACACGGGCGACCTGGGATTTCAAGGCCCTCATCGCGGAATCCTCTGCCGGGCGGTCGCAGAGCGAGGGCGCGGCGAAGCCGCTTCAGTCAGACTGTCGGACGGTCCAACGGTCGGACAGTATAGGCGGCAGCGCCTCCTGGGTTTCGTGGCTACACTCTCAGTTCCTATGCCCCACCCGGTTCGTGGCCGGCCGGTGGCGGAGCCGCCTTGACGGTCCGACAGGAGGTCCGCAGGACCTACTCGATCCCGCGGGCCAGGCCATACGGGCCGTGGACCACGCAGGAGGACCGGCCGGCGACCGTGCGGAACTGGACGATCATCTTCTCTTCGACCTTCGTGCCGTCCTTGAGCCGCACAACAACGGGCACGGCTGCAATGGGGCCCAGTTTGGACTGGCCGGTCCTGAGGATCTGCCCAATCTCCACGATCTCCGCAATCTGGTCTGCCTTTCCTGTCCTCAAGACCAAGGAGCGGAGGAGGTCGTCTCCAATGCCCTTGCACAGCGGGGCCAGACGTTTGAGCTGTCGGATGTCCCCATCGATGACGGCCTGGTAGTTGGCCCGCAGGATCCGCTCGCACGCCTCCTGCTGGGTCAGGCCGTCGGCGGCCATACCGTCCTCCGCATCGGAGAGCAGGCCGACGTTCTCGTCCGGTATGGTCAGGGGCTTCTCCACGTAGGCCGGTCGGCCTGGGAGGTCCGGCTGGAACGGGTCGCCAGAGAGGTCCTTGTAGTAGGTGATCTTGAAGGCCTCGAATGCAGGCGGTCCGCTCCGGTCCAGGTTGGACCACTGCTTGAGCCATACGGGCAGGTTGGTCTGGGCGTCGAACTCGACCACATAGGACTTGGGCCCCTGGACGTCCCAGATACTGCTGACCAGGGTGGCCCTCGCCCGCCCGGTCGCGGCGTCCCTGCCCTCCAGGATCCGCGAGCCCTTGGCCTTGCCGAGCGCATCCAGCAGGTCCGGGCCCAGCCAAGGCGAGGCCCCGGCCGTGATCGCGGGCTCGGAGTAGACCGTGTCCTGACCGGGCTCATAGTGATAGGTGGACCCGTCCTTGACCCACGTGATCGCACCGTGGCCCCACCTGATCATCACGTCCGTGGATTGGGTCCCCGCCTCGTTGCTCCGCATCCAGATCTCGGCCCTGGTGCCGGGAAACGCGCCTTCGATGTACACGGCCCTGAAGTCCCGCAGGGCCTCGATGGCCTGTTCCAGGGCCCAGGCGGGTGTGGCCATGCGGTCGAATACAGTGATCGCCAGGACCACCAGCAGCATCGCTGCAGCGGCCGTGGCCCATCGGGTCTTGTGGCTTGTCATGATCGTTCTCCAGGTCTGGCGGCTCGTATGAGCCGCTCGTTGTCCAAGGGTTCTCTGCATCGCCATCAGGGCATCCGGGAGCACCTTCTCATCCACCTTGGGGCCCTCCGGGACAGGAAGGCCCTGCAGGTACGCACCCACAAGACGCTCTGTGTCTCTCAACTCGCTCATGGTCTC
Organism: Phycisphaerae bacterium; assembly: GCA_018007255.1. Classification (GTDB taxonomy): domain Bacteria; phylum Planctomycetota; class Phycisphaerae; order Sedimentisphaerales; family Anaerobacaceae; genus DTPU01. The sequence goes on from JAGOQT010000139.1 coordinate 7,483, forward strand.
ATCTCACTGTTCAAGGCCGATCTCAACCTCGTCAGGCCGTACCGGTACCGGCTCATGGCCGTGTTGACCGAGATCCCCTTGAGCCTTGCGATCTCCTGGAACGCCATCCTGCCCTGCAGGTGCAGGACCACGGTCTCCCGTTGCTCCTCCGGGAGTTCGGTCATCGCTGCGGCCAGCCGCTCGGCCTGCTCGCGGCTGATCGCCGCATGGTCCGGGCCGTCCGGGTCTTGCGGCCGCGACACCCCCTCGTCCAGTCCCGCCTGCTCGTGGCGACGGATCGTCCGGTTCCGGTCACGTGCCCTGTTGGCCACGCAGATGGCCAGGTAGCCCTTGAGACTGCCCTTGAGCTGGAACCGGCCCGCGGTCTGGGCAAAGTCCACGAACACGTCGTGGAGCACGTCTTCGATCCCGGCCCTGTCGTGGAGCAGGGCTGCGGCCACCTTGAGCAGGTCGTCGCGGTGCCTCTCGTAGATGCTGCACAACGCGGCCGCATCCCCGCGATTGAACCGCCCCACCAGGACCCTGTCTTCCAGATTCACAGCAACATGCGCCCCAACTCAGACCACCGGTTGTCCAGGTAGAAACGATCGGACCCGGCGTCTTAGTCTAGTCCAAGGGTGATTTCCCTGCCAGGTCGCAGGGATCGGGGCAAGGAGGGGGCTGTGGCGCGATGCCCAGGGTCTGGGCAGACTGCGTGTGGGGGAGGACGGCTAGGTCCGCCTCGGCCGCTACTTCCTGGCCATCTGCGGCTTGGGTTCCCTGCGCTGGGCGATGATCTCCTCGGCCAGGCGCGCGGGGACCCGGGCGTACCGCGCCATCTCCATGGAGAAGGTGGCCATGCCCTTGCTCAGGCCGCGGACCACGGTGGCGTACCCGAACATGCTGGCCAGGGGGACCTCGGCCCGGATCACCGCGAACAGGTCGCGGGGCTCCGCGTGCAGGATGATGCCGCGGCGGGAGTTGAGGTCGCCCACGATCGCGCCCTGGAACTCAAGGGGCGTCTCGACCTCCACGCACATGATCGGTTCCATCAGGCAGGGCTTGGACTTCCTGAAGGCCTCGAAGAACGCGTCCCTCGCTGCAATACGGAAGGCCATCTCGCTGGAGTCCACGTCGTGGTAGGACCCGTCGTCCAGGCACATCTTGCAGCCCACGATCTCGTATCCCGCCAAGGGGCCCTTCTTGATGGCGGCCTGGAATCCCTTGTTCACGGCGGGGATGTACTGGGTGGGGATCCGCCCGCCCGTGACGTTGTCCTCAAACTCGTACGTGGCCCCTGCATCCAGGGGCAGGGGAACCAGCCGGCCGATCACGTGGGCATACTGGCCCGAGCCTCCGGTCTGCTTCTTGTGCCGGTAGTTGAACTCCGCCTCTGCGGTCGGGGCCTCGCGGTAGCTGACGTTGGGGGCCCCCACCGTCACCTGGGCCCTGTACTCGCGGCGGATCCTCTCCACGTACACGTCCAGGTGCAGCTCGCCCATGCCGGCGATGATCGTCTGGCCGGTCTCCGGATCCGTGGACACGCGGAAGGTCGGGTCCTCCTTCATGAACCGGTTCAGGGCCTTGGCCATGCGGTCCTGGTCCGCCGAACTGGCCGGCGTGATGGACAGGCTGATCACAGGCTCGGCCACAAAGATGCTCTCCAGGGAGTAGTTGATCCCCTCGCCGCACAGGGTGTCGCCGTTTGCGCATTCCAGACCCACCAGGGCCACGATGTCCCCGGGCCCTGCGTCCGCAATGTCCTCGCGGTCCTCCGCGTGCATGCGGACGATCCGGCCGATCCGCATGGCCCGATTGGTGCGGGCATTGCGGTACGACTGTCCCTTGACGAGATGGCCCTGGTAGACCCGCAGGTAGTTCAACTGGCCGAACGAGTCGTCCGTGATCTTGAAGACCATGGCCACCAGGGGGTCCTCCGGGTCCGCGGCCAACAGGACCTCGCTGCCCTGGTTGTCGTGGTCGCGGGCGAAGCTGGCCCGGTCCAGGGGACTGGGCAGATACTCGCACACCGCGTCGAGCAGGGGCTGGACGCCCTTGTTCTTGAAGGCCGACCCCATCATCAGGGGCACGATGTCCCGGTTGACCGTCGCCTCGCGGATGGCCAGGCGGATGAGTCCCTCGTCCACAGGCTGGTCGTTCAGGAGACGTTCCAGGATCTGGTCGTCGAACATGCTGAGGGCCTCGAGCATCTCCTGACGGGCCTCGTCCGCCGCCTCACGGTAGGACGCGGGGATCTCAGTCCGCACGACCTGTTCCCCGTTCTTGCCCTCGAAGGTCATGGCCTTGCGGGAGACCAGGTCGATCACGCCGCAGAAGTCCTCCCCCTGGCCCATCGGGATCTGGAGGGGGACCACATTGAGACCGAGCTTCTTGCCCAGGTCTCGCCTGACC
>JAGOQT010000140.1 GCA_018007255.1 Phycisphaerae bacterium
TCTGCACAGGCCTGTGAAGAGACCCGGTGCGCGAACCGGATGCCCGCCGTGTCGGCCACAGCCTGGCCGAACCGCAGGGCCACCCATGCACTGCAGTACCCCCCGTGTGCCACCCGGCCCACCCAAGGAGCGATGGACAGTGCAAGGGGTGTAACGGCCTGTCCATGTGCGTGCACCTGGTGGTATGATGGACCCCATGGCCCCTTCAACCACCAGACAAGGTCCCAGAACCGGGCAGTCTGTGCTGGGTCTGGCCCGGGGCAGGAAGGCCTGGGCGACCGCAGTGGCCGTGCTCATGGCGGCCCTGGCCCCCACACTTCCGGCCGGCCAAGGGGAGGGGCTATTCGAGTCCGGAGCCGAGCTGTCCGCCAGGGGCAGGATCGACGAGTTGGTGTTCGGCCGGCTGGAGGAGTTGGGTATCCCGCCTGCGAATCCCTGCTCCGATGCGGTCTTTGTCCGAAGGGCATTCCTCGATGTGATCGGGACCCTGTGCACCGCGCAGGAGGCCAGGGCCTTCCTACAGGACCGCTCCCCGGACAAGCGAATCGCCCTGATCGACCGCCTCCTGGAGCGGGAGGAGTTCGCGGACTACTGGGCCGTCAGGTGGGGCGATCTGCTGCGGGTCAAGGCCGAGTTCCCCATCAATCTGTGGCCCAACGCGGCCCAGGCCTACCACCGTTGGATCCGGACCAGCATCCGGGAAGGCATGCCGTACGACCGCTTCGTCCGGGAGATGCTCACGGCCAGCGGCAGCAACTTCCGGGTGCCCCAGGTCAACTTCTACCGTGCACTCCAGGCCAGGGACCCGGAGTCCATAGCCCAGGCCGTGGCCCTGACCTTCATGGGCGCCAGGGCCGAGAACTGGCCCCAGCACCGGCTCACAGGGATGGCGGCCTTCTTCTCGCAGATCCGCTACAAGGCCACTGGCGAATGGAAGGAGGAGATCGTCTACTCCGACCCCGGAGCAGAGGCCCAAAGCCCTGCTGTACAGCCGGATCCCGGGAACGCGGTCTTCCCGGACGGGACCCCGGCCAGGCTGCCTGCGGGCGTGGACCCCAGGGAGGTCTTCTCCGCCTGGCTGACCCAGCCTGGAAACCCGTGGTTCGCCAGGCATATCGTGAACCGCATTTGGTGCTGGCTCTTTGGGCGGGGCATCATCCACGAGCCGGACGACATCCGGCCGGACAACCCGCCAACCCACCCGGAGGTCTTGGCCTTCCTCGAGAGGGAACTGGTCTCATCCCGGTACGACCTGAAGCACGTGTACCGGCTGATCCTGAACTCCCAGACCTACCAGCTCTCCTGCGTGCCGCAGTCCAAGGATCCCAGGGCGGAGGCCCACTTCGCGGTGTATCCGGTGCGGCGACTGGAGGCAGAGGTCCTGATCGATGCCCTGTGCCGGATCACCGGCACAGCGGAGAGGTACACCAGCGCGATCCCGGAGCCGTTCACCTTCATCCCCGAGAGCCAGCCCTCGATCGCCCTGCCTGACGGCAGCATCACGAGCCCCTTTCTGGAGATGTTCGGGCGACCGCCTCGGGACACGGGCCTGGACTCCGAGCGGAACAACCGCCCCACCGCTGAACAGCGACTCCACATCCTGAACTCCAGCCATATCCAGCGCAAGATCGAGCAGGGCCCAAGGCTCCGCTCCCTGATCCAGTCCAAGGGCACACCGCGAGAGGCCGTCACCCGGCTCTACCTGGCCATCCTCTCGAGGTTTCCGACCGAGCGGGAACTCGGGATCGCAGACGCGTACAGGCAGTCCGGCGAGGTGAAGGGTCCGCAGGCCCTCCAGGACGTGGCCTGGGCCTTGATCAACAGTGCGGAGTTTCTGACCAGGCATTGAGGCCACGCTATGGACATGCAGCCCAATCTCAACCGTCTCTCCAGGCGAGATGCCCTGCGGTGCGGCCTGGCCGGCGCAGCGGGCCTGTGTCTCGGGGGTCGCCCGGGCCCATCCGCCTGGGCCGCTGGGCAGCCTGTGAGTCCTGCGGCCAAGGCCAAGGCGGTCATTCAGATCTGGATGTGGGGCGGCCCTTCCCACCTGGACACCTTCGACCCCAAACCCGATGCGGGCAATGACTACTGCGGGCCGTTGAACCACCCGATCTCCACCAACGTGGACGGGATCCAGATCGGCGAGCTGCTCCCCCTGCTCGCCAAACAGGCGGACAAGTACGCCATCGTGCGCAGCATGACCCACGGCATCAACTCCCACGAGACCGCGGCCTACATGGTCCAGACCGGGCGGCCTCCCGGAGGCAGGCTGGTCTACCCCTCCGCAGGGGCGGTGGTCTCGCTCTTCAAGGGCCGGGAGGCCGGATACACAGGACTGATCCCGCCCTACATCGTGCTGACCAAGCCTCAGGGCCGGTTCTCCGAGGCGGGCTTCCTTGGATCCCGCTACAAGCCCTTTGCCACGGGCGGCGATCCGGGCAAGACCCCGTTCGTGGTGGAGGGCGTGGTCGCCCAAGGCATCTCGGACCGGAGACAGAGGGACCGGAGGGAACTCCTGCACGGTCTGAACACCCTCGGCCGAGTCATGAGGGACCACCCCTGTGTAACGGCCCTGGACCGGACAGAGAACCAGGCCTACGACCTGATCCTGGGAGAAGGGGCCAAGGTCTTTGACCTGGCCCAGGAGACCCCCGAGATCAGGGAGGCCTATGGTCTGAACACCTTCGGCCAGTCCTGCCTCATGGCCAGGCGCCTAGTGGAACGGGGCGTCCCCTATGTCACCATCAACAGCGAGGGCTGGGACACCCACAAGCAGCACTTCCAGGCCATGAGGAACAGGCTGCCCCAGATGGACAGGGGCATGGGGACCCTCCTGCAGGACCTCTCGGATCGGGGCCTTCTGGAGAGTACCATCGTGTGGTGGAGCGGCGAGTTCGGCAGGACGCCCAAGATCCAGTGGGAGCCGCCCTGGAGCGGCGGGCGAGGACATTACGGCCCCGTGTTCTCTGCGGTCCTCGCGGGCGGCGGGTTCAAAGGCGGGCGCGTCGTTGGGGCCTCGGACCGCAGGGGCGAGCAGGTCCAGGATCGGCCCGTGTACCCCGCGGATGTCATCGCCAGCATCCTCGAACTGCTGGGCATCGATCCCCATGCGAAGCTGCCGAATCCCGAAGGGCTGGACGTCCGAGTCACGCCCGCGGCCGCAGAGGGCGTGCACACAGGCGGACGACTCAAAGAGATCCTGTAGATGCGAGCGTCGTGTATGGATCCCTTTCGAAAACGGGCAGTCCTGGTGGGGTGGATCTGCTTTTCGGTCGCGTCGGTCTCGCGATCGCAGCCGGCTGTGCAGAGGATTGGCTACGTGTTTCCGGCCGGCGCACAGCAGGGGACCACGTGTCAGGTCCGGGTGGGGGGCCAGGGCCTGGACGGCGTGTCCAGGGCCTACGTCACCGGCGAGGGGGTGCAGGCCACGGTCCTGGAGCACACCAAGCCGATCCAGGCCAAGCAGGCCGCGACCTTGCGGGAGAGACTGGCGGAACTGCAGAAGCAGCCACGCGACCCCAATGCGGTCAAGGAGATCGCGGAGATCCGAAGGCTGCTGGCCACGTTCAGGCCGCCCAATCCGGCCCTTGCCGAGACCGTCACGCTCGAGATCCGCGTGGCCGGGGATGCAGGTCCGGGCAACAGGGGACTCCGGCTGGGCACGCCTCGAGGCCTGACGAACCCCCTGGTCTTCTGCGTGGGCTCGCTGCCCGAGTTCTCCGAGCCGGCGGCAAGCGGGCCCGCCAGGCCCCCCCAGGCCAGGCCAGCGGGACAGGCCGGCGAAGACCCGCCGCGGATGAGGATCCAACTGCCGTGCACGGTCAACGGCCAGATCCTCCCCGGCGGCGTGGACCGGTACCGGTTCCAGGCCCGCGAGGGTCAGTCCCTGGTCGCAGCCGCAAGCGCACGGGGGCTCGTCCCCTACCTGGCCGACGCAGTGCCCGGGTGGTTCCAGGCCACGCTGGCCATCTATGACGCCAAGGGCACGGAGCTGGCCTACAACGACGACTTCCGGTTCCACCCCGATCCGGTCCTCCACTGCGTGGTCCCCGAGGATGGAGAGTACACGCTCGAGGTCAAGGACGCCCTCTATCGGGGCCGGGAGGACTTCGTGTACCGCATCCGCCTGGGCGAGCTGCCCTTTGTGACGAGCATCTTCCCCTTGGGCGGCAAGGCCGGGACCCAGGCCCGCCTGGAGCTCCGAGGGTGGAATCTCCCGCAGACCGCCCTGACGTTGGACAACACGGGCAGGAGCCCCGGCGTCCATCGGCTCTCCGCCTCAGACCTGGGATGGATCTCGAACGAGGTCCCCTTCGCAGTGGACGACCTGCAGGAGTGCCTGGAACAGGACCCGAACCCGGGCCGAGCCGAGCCAGGCACCGGCCAGGCCGTGTCCCCTCCGGCGGTCGTGAACGGACGGATCGACAGGCCCGGTGACGAGGACGTGTTCCGGTTCCAGGGCCGGGCAGGGGACGAGATCGTGGCGGAGGTCCAGGCCCGCAGGCTCAACTCCCCCCTGGACTCCGTGCTGAGGCTCATGGACCCTGCAGGCAGGCAGACGGCCTTCAACGACGACCACGAGGACAAGGGGTCGGGCATGACCACGCACCACGCGGATTCCTGGCTCCTCGCTGTTTTGCCCGCGGACGGGACCTACACGCTCCACCTGGGCGACGTCCAGGGCAAGGGCGGTCCGGAATACGGCTACCGCCTCCGAGTCGGCCCCCCACGGCCCGACTTCGACCTGCGGATCGTGCCGTCCACCGTCGCGATACGGGGCGGCGCGGCAGTCCCCGTCACGGTGTATGCCCTGCGCAGGGATGGGTTCTCAGGGCCGATCTGGTTAGCCCTGAAAGACCCGGCGCAGGGCTTCTCCCTGGGCGGGGCGAGGGTCCCCGCGGGCCAAGACCAGGTCCGGGTCACCCTGATGGCCCCGCAGCAGCCGGTGGACGGGCCTGTGCCCCTGTCCGTGGAGGGACGGGCCCAACTCGGCGCACAGGAGGGAGTCAGGCCGGCCGTCCCGGCCGACGACATGATGCAGGCCTTTGCCTACAACCACCTGGTCCCTGCCCAAGACCTCACGGCCGTGGTGACGACAGGTCAGGCCTTCAGGACTCCGCTGCGAATCCTCGGCCCGGTCCCTGCCCAGATCCCGGCGGGCGGTTCCACCCGCGTTCGAATCGGGGTCCCCTCTCGCGCATTTCTGGAGCGATTCCAACTTGAACTGAGCGAATCGCCCGAGGGAGTGGTCCTCCAAGGGGCATCCTGGAACCGTGCGGGCGCTGAGATCGTCCTGCACAGCGATGCCGCCAAGGTCAAACCGGGGCTGGCTGGGAACCTGATCGTCGCTGTCCTGCCCGCGCCGCCTCAGGACCCGAATCAGCAGAGGGCCCAGGCCAACCGGCGGAGGGTCCCGGTCAGCGTCCTTCCTGCAATACCCTTTGACATCGTCGAAGCCGCTCCCTGAGCCAGGCACGCCCGTCCGGGCAGACGCCCCTTCACAGACGCCCCCTGACCGGCGCAGGGGCCCCGGCGCCATCATGCCGGGCCCACCGCGCAGGAAGGGGTAGGCCCCTGCGGTCCGCCAGGCTACGGGGCTGCAGCCGCCTTGACCAGGCCGCCCTTGTCGGGTAGGTAATCCAGGACCACATCCACCATCTCCGCTGCTGCTCGACGCACTGAGTTCTCGTACAGCGAACTGATCTGGATCTGGGCCACGTAGCGGGCCGGGTCGCCGCTGATGTTGGGGCTTCGACCCATCATCCCGGAGAAGGACTTCTCCTCCGTCACCATCTGACCGTTGACGACATAGAGGCTCAGGGTCACCACCTCCTGGTAGTTGGGAACGGGTTTGTGGAACCGTTGGATCAAACAAGGCACCTTGGAACCCGAGGCGGATTCAAACTCCGTCTTCTCGACGCTGTCCGGGATCCAGCCGTGGGCCGGATAGCAGACCCCGGGCCGGTGCCCCAGGATGCCAGCCGGCCTGGACGCGCAGTACACCACGTACAGGTCCGCACGGACTCCTGCCTTGGCGTTCACGTAGTGGCGGCTTGTGTAGTCGTCTGCGAAGTTCTTGCGCATGTACTCCTGCGTGGTCGCCTGGATCTCGGTCTCCGTGCCGACCCAGTCGCCCACGGTCAGGGGGATCTGGGCCAAGGGTACAGGAAGCTTGACCGTGCCCTGGCCCTTGCCCTGCCACTGGGGCGAGAGGGTCCGATACGCGATGCCGCCTGCCACGAGGATGACTACGGCCAGCAGCCAGACAGCGCGGCTGCTCCACGGCCCTTTGCGAGAGTCCATCATGTCCACTCCTTGTCGTGCAGGACGGATTCCATGAGGGTGTCCGTCCACTCCGGCCACGGCCTTGGCTTAGCCTATACTCGATCGGCGCCCGTGTCCAGCACCGTCCGCAGGGGGCATACCCCTGCGACTTGCCCCGGGCCGGTGTCTCCCTATAATGACAGCACTATGGGCCGTCCGGCACAGAGGGCGAACGTATACTACAAGCTGGCCACCTTGGTGGACGCGGGCATACCCCTGCTGCGGGCCCTCGAGATGGGATCCGAGGGCTCCGGCCGGGCCCTCCGCAGTGCACTTCAAGACGTCCGGCTCCGGGTGACCAAGGGCATGGGGCTGGCCGAGGCCATGGGGTGTCATCCCACGGTCTTCGCGGACTTCGACCGGGTCCTGATCGAGGCCGCAGAGACCAGCGGCCGGCTGGACGAGTGCTTCAAGATGCTGGCAGACTGGTATCAATTCGTGGCGAGGATGCGAGGCGTGATCCTCTCGGGCCTGACCTACCCCCTGTTCATCCTGCATGCGGCGGCCCTGGTCCCAGGCATACCCGGCCTGGTCCTGGGCAGCCTGACCCTGTGGGGGTATGTGGGCAGCGTGGTCTCCACCCTGGCCCTGTTCTATGTGCCCCTGCTCGGGCTCCTGGCGGTCCTGTCGCTGGGCCGCAGGGTGGGTGCGATCCGCGCCGGCCTGGACGTCCTGGTGGACTGGATCCCTGTGGCGGGCAAGGCCGTCAGGGAGCTGTCCATCTCGAGGCTGTGCAGGGCCTTCAACATGCTCTACAAGGCCGGGATCCCGATCGGCCAGTGTCTGGCCAAGGCCCCGCAGGTGGCCGGCAACACGGTCGTGGCCAGGGCCTTTCGGGGCGGGGCCAGGGCCGTGGCCGAGGGCAGGGAGGCCAGTACGGGCCTCTCGCGAGGCCTGCCCGCGGAGTACCTGGAGATATGGCGGGTCGGCGAGGAGAGCGGGCAACTGGAGAAGAGCGTGGACAAGATCGCGGAGATCTCCGGGGACCGGGCCGAGCGGACCATGGGCGAGCTGGCCCGCTGGGTCCCCAGGCTGGCCTACTTCGCGATCATGCTGATTATGCTCCGACAGATCCTCCGCCTGGCCACCCAGATCGGCGGAGCCTACCAGATCGGAGAGTGGTGACACACCTTACGATGAAGGGATAGAACGTGATCATAGTCATGAAACCCGGTGCAACCAAGGATCAGGTCCGGCACGTCATCGCCCTGGTCCGCGAGTACGGTCTCAAAGAGCACCCGATCTACGGAACGGATCGGACGGTGATCGCCTGCATCGGCGACAAGCGGATGGTGGACAAGGCCGCCGTGGAGAACGCCCCCATGGTGGAGCGGGTCGTGCCGATCCTCGCGCCCTACAAGATGGCCTCCCTGGAGGTGAGGCAGACCCGGACCAGCGTGGAGATCGGTCCCGAGCGGTTCCCCTTGGGCGGGCCGCGCGTGGGGGTCATTGCCGGCCCGTGCTCGGTGGAGAACCGCGAGATTCTCCTGCGGACCGCCGAGGCCGTGCGCAAGGCCGGATGCATCGGGCTGCGGGGCGGGGCGTTCAAACCCAGGACCAGCCCGTACAGCTTCCAGGGCATGGGCGAGGACGGGCTGCGCCTCCTGGCCGAGGCCCGCGACCGGACCGGCCTGGCGGTCGTCACAGAGGTCGTCGGCCTGGAGCAGCTGCCTGCGTGCGCGGAGTTGGCCGACGTCCTTCAGATCGGGGCCCGCAACATGCAGCACTACCCGCTCTTGGAGGCGGTCGGCCAGACCAACAAGCCCGTGCTGCTCAAACGGGGCATGTCCGCACAGCTCGACGAGTTCCTGCTGGCCGCAGAGTACATCATCAACGCGGGCAACCCGCGGGTGATCCTGTGCGAGCGGGGCATCCGGACCTTCGAACAGTACGTCCGCAACACGCTGCCGCTGGCGATCGTGCCCGAACTCAACAGCAAGACCCACCTGCCCGTGGTCGTGGACCCCTCCCACGGGACCGGCCACGCCCACCTGGTGCCTGCCATGTGCAGGGCCGCGGTGGCGGCCGGCGCGGACGGGCTGATCGTCGAGTGCCACCCGGACCCCGAGCATGCGGCCTCCGACGGCGCCCAGTCGATCACACCCGAGGTGTTGGTCCGGGAGATGGAGGTCCTCAAACGGATCGCCCAAGCAGTCGGCCGGGACCTGTGAGGCGGCGGAGCCTTCTCGGTCGGACGGTGAACGACACGAAGGTAAGAGGGTAAGATGGTAAGAAGGTAGGATGGTGAGACGGTAAGACGGTGAGACGGTAGGACTGTGGGCAAGCAGGTCTGCGAGGAGCAAGCGCGCTTGCGGAACGCAGACCTGAACGCAGCGTGCGAGTCGTCAGGCCTTGATTTCCGCCTTCCGCCTTCATCCCTCCGCCTTTCTCCCCGCCTCCGGCTCCTATTGGTCAGATGTAGTACCAGATGCTGCTGTACTCCTCGGGGTTCTCTCCGATCCCCTCCAAACGCTGGAGGTAATCCAGGATGGAGACGTCCGTAGCCACAAACGTGTTGCAGGGGCTGATGTTCTTCTCCCAGGGGTGGAACTCGTACACGCGAGACCCGTCCGGCAACACGGCCAGGAGGTCGCGGTGCTGCCGGGCCCTGAGGTAGTTCTTGCCCAGCCCGGGCACGTTGTACACGGGCTCGTCCGTGCGGGACAACCCCGGGATGAGACGGGCCTCCTCCTTCTGTTCCTGGAGCATCCGGGCCAGAGGGACGCGGTAGCCCTTCAGCTCCTCCTTGCCCTTGGCTGCAAAGGTGTAGTAGGGCTCGATCCCGACCCGCCGCAGCAGCATCCGCAGGCACGCCGTCTCGAATCGCCTGGATACGAAGAACGTGTAGACCAGCTGGTTGTACACGCCGATGCCCCTCTGCTGAAGGACCTCCACCGCCTGCGCCATCTCCGGCGTGACCTCGTAGGGATGCTGGACATGGGTCACGACCGAGAGCTGGCGCTCGCCGACCCTGTGGAATCTCGAGAGCATGTCCGCCAGCTCGGCCGTGATCCGCATGGGCAGCGTCACGGGAGTCCTCGTGCCGATCCGGATCATGCGGACGTGCGGTATGGCGGCGACCCGCCCGAGCAGGTCCTCCAGTTGTTCGTCCGTCATGACCAGCGGATCTCCGCCGGTGATGAGGACCTCCTGGATCGCCGGATGCCGGCCGATCCAGTCGATCGCCGCCTGGACGGACTCGGGGCTGGCCAGGGCGTTGGGGGACATGGCCTCCTCGATCTCCCAGTTCCTCTGGCAGTACACGCAGATCTGGGGGCAGGTGTTGTAGGGCTTGAGGATGACGATGCCCGGATAGCGACGGACGACGTGCTGGATGGGCGACGTGTCCCCCTCCAGCATGAAATCGCAGACCGTAGCCCGGTCGTGGCGGTGCTCCAGCATGAAGTCCACGTAATCCGTAGGCGGGATTACCCGGGCCCGGAGAGAGCGGTCTCGATCTCCGGGGCCTTCGCGGTCCAGGGGAGACGGGGAGGAGGGCGTCACACCGAATGGTAACAATGCCTTGTCTCTCCA
>JAGOQT010000141.1 GCA_018007255.1 Phycisphaerae bacterium
CGACACGGGCCGCACGGCCACGCCGCAACAGGCCCAGGAAGGGCACGCCTTCATCCGCCGGAGGCTCAAGGCCATGTGCGCCCAGGGGGTGGCGGATCAGACCCGCGTCCAATACGGCGGTTCGGTCAAGCCCGAAAATGCCCGGGAGCTGATGAGGCAGGCCGACGTGGACGGCCTGTTGGTCGGCGGCGCGAGTCTGAAGGCGGGCGACTTCGTGGCGATCGCCCAGGCCTCGGCGTAGGATCGAGAACACAGAACATAGAACACAGGACGCAGAAGGCAGAAGAACTGATTTGAGGGCATAACATGACGATGACGGGCAGTCCTTGCTTGGCGGTGGGGTTCTTGTTGAACCTGATGGCCGTGGTCTTTGTACTGGTGGCCCTGGCCCTGATCTTCATCATCCTCTTGCAGCGGGGCAAGGGAGGCGGGCTCAGCGCAGCCCTGGGCGGCGGCATGGCGAGCGGGCTCCTGGGCTCCAAGACCGGGGACGTCCTGACCTGGGTGACGATCGTCTTGGTCGGCGTCTTCTTGTTCCTGGGCGTGTTGATGGCCAAGTACTACAAGCCCACAACCAGCCAGTTCGGCACCACGGTGCCGCCTGCGGCCAGGCAGACCGCCCCGGCCACACCGGCCACGCCGGCCGTCCCGGCCGAGCAGGACACCGGTGCGACCCGCGCGCCGGGTCCCAACGCGCCGACCCCGTAGGGCCTCCGTTTGAAGCGACCCGAGAGACCGGGCGAGTTGGATTCTGGCTTCTGAGTTCTGGATTCCTGGGGCCCCATGATTCAAAGCATGACTGGCTATGGTGAGGCGGAGGCCCGGATCTGCGGTCTGGACTACGTTGTCGAGGTCAAGACCGTCAACAACCGGTATCTCCGCACCGAGATCAAGATGCCCGACGCGCTGGCCTCTGTGGAAGACCAGATCGAGCGACTCCTCCGCAAACGGCTGTTCCGAGGCACCGTATACTACACCCTTCGGATCAAGGGCACGGTCGCCCGGGCCCTCTTCGACGTGGACGAGGCGGCGCTGCGGGACCTGATCGAGCGTCTCGGACGGGTCCGGTCGTCCGTGGACTCGCCCGCAGAGATGGGCATAGACCTGGCCACCCTCATGACCATGCCCGGGGTCCTGCGCCCGGCCGAGCCCTCTGCGCAGGAGATCCAGGAGATCACGGAGGGGGTCTTGGCCCTGTCCCAACAGGCCATCGAACGACTCCGTCAGATGCGCGCAGCGGAAGGCCGGTTCCTGGATGCGGACCTGCAGACACACAGCGAGGCCATGGCCCGGGACCTCAAGGAGATCCAGGCCCGCCGGGAGGTCGTCATGCAGGAGGTCGCCCATCGCCTCCGCAAGCGGGTGGACGATCTCCTGGCCGAGGCCAAGCTGAAGCTGGACGAGGAGACCCTCGCCCGGGAGGTGGCCATCCTGGCCGAACGGTCCGACATCTCCGAGGAGATTGCCCGCCTCCAGTCGCACCTGAGCCAGTTCGAGCAGGCCCGGGCGATCGACGGCGAGCAGGTAGGCCGCCGGCTGGACTTCATCAGCCAGGAGATGTTCCGCGAGGCCAACACGATCGCGAGCAAGGCGTCCGACATCGAGATCGCCCGCCGGATCGTGGACGTCAAGTGCCGGATCGACCGCATCAAGGAACAGGTGCAGAACGTAGAGTGATGAGAACGCAGAAAGCGGAACGCGGAACGCAGAAGGCGACGACCGGCCGGGTCGTGGTGATCAGCGGGCCTTCGGGCGTGGGCAAGAGCACGATCTGCCGGGAGCTGGTCCGCCGCCTGGACCGGACGGTCCTGAGCGTGTCGGCCACGACCAGGCCCAGGACGCCGGCCGAGGAGGACGGGAAGGACTACTGGTTCCTCTCCCGGGAGGAGTTCGAACGAAGGATCGAACAGGGCCTGTTCCTGGAGCACGCCGAGGTGTTCGGCAACCTGTACGGGACCCCGAGGGACGCCCTGGACCGGGCCGTGCGTGCGGGCCAGACCGTGATCCTGGAGATCGACGTCCAAGGGGGCAGGCAGGCCAAGAGGGCCTTCCCCGGCGCAACGATGATCTTCATCCTCCCACCGGACAGCCAGACCCTGCAGCGGCGTCTGGCGGGCCGGGGCCGGGACGACCAAGACACGATGCGGCGCCGTCTGGCCTGGGCCGAGCAGGAGACCGCAGCCGCCAAGGAATGCTATGACCATTTCGTCGTCAACGATGACCTGCAGAGGGCCATCCGCGAGATCCTGGAGATCGTCCCGGGCCGCGCCCGCCCCGCCGAATAACGGGCGGCGGGCCGACCCCATCCGGAGACTGAGTATGCTGGAAGAACTCAAGAGCGAGCAACTGATCAACAAGGTGGGCGGCAAGTTCAAGCTGGTGGCCCTGGTGCAGAAGCGGATGCAGGAACTCCTGCAGGGGTCCCGGCCGCTCATCGAGGACACGGAGGGCAAGACCATGATCCAGATCGTGATCCAGGAGATCCTCCAGGACAAGATCCACTTCGAGGGGGCCCCGGAGCGCAAGGACGCGGACTCCGAGGCCACCGGGCGTTCGCTGCTGTAGCCGGCCCGGCCTCCGCGTCAAAGGGGACCCGCACATGGCCTTGAACCACAACATCTTGCTGGGCGTGACAGGCGGTGTGGCTGCGTACAAGGCCGTGGATCTTGCCAGCCGGCTCACCGCGGCCGGGGCCGCAGTCAGGACGATCATGACCGAGAGTGCGTGCCAGCTCGTGGGACCCAAGTCCCTGGAGGCGGTGACACACCAGCCCGTCTACGTCGGTCTGTGGGCAGCCGCGCAGGACCACGACATCGAGCACATCCGCCTGGCGGAGTGGGCGGACCTGGTCGTGGTCGCCCCCGCCACGGCCAACTGCCTGGCCAAGATCGCAGGCGGGATCTGCGACGACCTGCTCAGCACGGTCCTTTGCGTGTGTTGGCGCAAGCCCGTGCTGCTCGCCCCGGCCATGAACACCCAGATGTGGTCCAACCCCATCGTGCAGCGCAATGTCCGGACCCTCACGGACCTGGGCCTGCACCTGGTCGGCCCCGAATCGGGGCGACTGGCCTGCGGCCAGACCGGGATCGGCCGCATGGCCGAGCCCGAGCAGATCCTCCAGGCGATCCAGGATCTCGCGACCGGCCACGCGGAGGCGGGATGCGGTTCCTGATCACGGCCGGCGGCACGCGAGAGCCGATCGACCCAGTGCGGTTCATCTCCAACGCCAGCAGCGGGCGCATGGGCTTCTGCCTGGCCAGAGCGGCCCTCGCTTCAGGCCATCGCGTGACCCTGATCGCGGCCCCCACCGGCCTGCGGCCCCCTGCCGGGGCCAAGCTCGTGCCGGTCCTCACGGCAGATCAGATGTTCAGGGCCGTCCGGGAGCACCTGCCCTGGTGCGACTGCCTGATCATGGCGGCCGCGGTGTCCGACTACACAGTGGACAAGCCGTCCAAGCGCAAGCTCAAGAAGACCGGCAGGCCCCTGACCCTCCGCCTGATCCCCACCCCGGACATCCTTCTGTGGGCGGCGAAACACAAAGAAGCCAGAAGCCGGAAGCCAGAAGCCAGAAGAAAGCTGATTGTGGGTTTCGCGCTCGAGGACAGACAGGTCCTGCAGAACGCAGAGAGCAAGCTCCGCACCAAGGGCCTCGACATGATCGTGGCCAACACCCCCGCCGCAATCGGGGCGGAGACCACGGTCCTCCACACCAAGACCGCCGCAGGCCCCTGGGTCGATCTGGGCGAGGCCTCCAAGGCCTCGCACGCCAGGCGGATCCTCCGGCTGATCGAATCCCTCTAGCCCGCATTTCTCACAAGCCTTCGGTTCTGCCTCGGCCGTCCAAAGCCTCGTGAGAAATGCGGGCTAAGATTCTCCCTCCTCGCACGTCCAGAGAAAGGGGGCAGGTCGCCCCGGAATGGACTGGCCCTGTGCAGGGCGCCGGCTATAATAGCAGGGTCGGGCGGGCTTGAAAGGGTCTGGATATGGTGGCACTTCTTGAGCAGTTCGAGGGGCTGGAAAAGCTGTTCCTGGTCTGCGCAGTGGCAGGCGGAGTCTTGTTCCTGGTCCGCTTGGTCCTACAGTTCCTCGGCGGCGATACGGGGGCCCACCATGACGTGGGTGCGCCGGTGGACGTGGACGCGGCCGGCGCGGATCTCCACGGAGACACCGGGACCGACACAGGCGACGCGTATCTGAGCTTCAAGCTCCTCTCCTTCCAGGGCCTGACCGCCTTCTTCATGATGTTCGGCCTGGTGGGGTTGGCCATGATGCGACAGACAGACCACCAGGAGGTCCTGTCCCTGGCGGTCGCCCTGGCAGCAGGTCTGGTCACGGTCTGGTTCATCGGCCTGATCTTCCGCAAGGCCGGCAGCCTCCAGTCCAGCGGCAACATCGACATCCGGAACGCCGTGGGCCAGGAAGGCAAGGTCTATCTGGGGATCCCGGCCGGCGGAACGGGCAAGGCCGTGGTCACGGTCCAGGATCGGCTCCGGATCTACGAGGCCGTGTCCAGGGACCAGTCCGAGATCGCAACCGGCCAGAGGGTCCGCGTGGTCGACGTGACCCCCCAGGACGTCCTGGTGGTGGAGCGGATGCACTAGGCCTCTGGAATCTAAAACTTGAAATTTAAAATTTAAAATCTGAGATCTTGGGATCCTCCTGGAGGTGCAAGTCATGGACGTACTCGGTACGGGTGTGTTGGCCCAAGGGAGGGCCATGGACGCGGGCATCCTGTGGCTGATCGTGATCGTGGCCCTGGTCTTCCTGCTGGTCTCGACCATCCTGTTCCTGGCTTCGCGCTACAAGCGATGCCCGTCTGACCGCATCCTGGTGGTCTACGGCAAGGTGGGCAAGGACCAGTCGTCCCGGTGCATCCACGGCGGGGGCACCTTCGTGTGGCCGCTCATCCAGGACTACGCGTACATGAGCCTGACGCCCATGCCCATCGGCATCCCGCTCCAGAACGCCCTGTCCCTTCAGAACATCCGCATCAACGTGCCCAGCACCTTCACGGTCGGGATCAGCACGGACAAGGCCATCATGAACAACGCGGCCGAGCGGCTCCTGCGCCTCCAGCCCCGCGAGATCGAGGACATGGCCAAGGAGATCATCTTCGGCCAGCTCCGTCTGACCGTGGCCTCCCTGACCATCGAGCAGATCAACCAGGACCGCGAGAGCTTCCTGGAGGCGATCCGCAAGAACGTCGAGCCCGAGCTCAACAAGATCGGCCTGTACCTGATCAACGTGAACATCACGGACATCACGGACGAGTCGGCCTACATCGAGTCCATCGGGAAGAAGGCCGCTGCAGAGGCCGTGAACAAGGCCAAGATCGACGTGGCCGACCAGGAGAAGCTCGGCGCGATCGGCCAGGCCGAGGCCTACAAGACCAGGGACGTCCGGGTCGCGGAGAACGTCGCTGCCGCCGAGAAGGGCAAGAAGGCCGCAGAGGCCGACCGTCGGGTTTTCGTCCAGAAGCAGGAGGCCGTGGCCACCATCGGTGAGGCCGAGGCCAACCGGGAAAAGACCATCCGGGTCGCCGAGAACGTGGCCGAGGCCGAGAAGGGCAAGAAGAAGGCCGAGGCCGACCAGCGGGTCTTCGTGAAGGGGCAGGAGTCGTTTGCCGTAGAGGGCGAGAACCGGTCCATGGCCGAGATCGCGGACTACAACGCCCTGCTTGCAGTCAAGCAGGCAGAGGCCCTGCAAAAGGGTGAGGTCGCCAAGCGCGTGGCCGAGGTCGCCATCCAGAAGGCCCAGTACCTGGCCGAGCAGCAGCGTCTCAATGCCGTTGAGGTCGTGCGCCAGGAGGTCGAACGAACGAAGATCGAGATCGCCGCGGAGGCCCAGGCCGAGAAGCTGCGGCGAGAGGCCAAGGGCCAGGCCGACGCCATCCTGGCCAAGTACGAGGCGGAGGCCAAGGGCATCCGCCAGGTCCTGGACAGCAAGGCCGAGGGCTACGAGTCCCTGGTCCAGAGCTGCAACGGAGACGCCAAGGCCGCCTCCACGCTGCTGTTGATCGAGAAGATCGAACAGATCGTGGCCCACCAGGTCGAGGCCATCAAGAACATCAAGATCGACAAGATCACGGTCTGGGACTCCGGTGCCAGCGACAAGGGCGGGTCTACGGCCAACTTCCTGTCGAGCCTGATCAAGTCCCTGCCGCCCCTGCACGACATCGCAGGCATGGCAGGGGTGGAGCTGCCGCAGTACCTGGGGAAGACCACGGGACCTGCCGCAGAAGCCGGAAGCCAGAAGCCGGAAGCCAGAAGTAGGGAGTGACCACAGGGCGGTAGGACGGTCGGACGGTGAGACCGTCGGACCGTGGACGGTAGGACCGTTGGACAGTAGGCCGCCTGGGTCAGGCAGGGCCTCGCATGGCCAGGAGTGGCCGTGCATCGCTGGGTGTCACGATGGCCGGAGCGGCCCTGTGCGCAGGCAGGGTCCAGGCCGCACCGCCGATCCCATCACGGGTCACCACGGAGTCCCTGCTTGCTGAGGTGACGGACCTCGCGGGCGTAGCGGCCCCGTGATCGAACCGTGCAGTCCAGGGACCGACCTGAGGCAGCGAGGCCCCAATTCATCGAACGATTGAACCGGTCCCTCAGGGACCCCAGGAGTCGTGCCATGGTGACCGATCTGGACAGAGTCTTATTCGTGGGCCTCAACAGTCGAGTCGCTGCACTGGACCGCCGGACAGGTGGAATCCTGTGGCAGTGGCGGGCGCCCAAGCCCAGGAGCGGGTATGTAACGCTGCTCTTGCTCGACGACCAGCAGCTCATCGCTGCGGTGGACGGCTACACCTATTGCCTCCACCCCCGAACTGGTCAGCAGACCTGGTCCAATGATCTGAAGGGTTTTGGCACGGGGGTGACCTCGATCGTGGCAGCGGGCAGGCACAATCCCCAGGGCGTGGTGGTGGCTGCCGCCTCCGCAGACGCCGCTGCCGCAGCCTCCGCAGAGGCCTCGTCCGGATAGACCCTGAAGACCCCGGCGACGGGCACGAAGACCCCACTGGCGAGGGGTACACCAATCTGGAGCGGACCATCAACGCCCTGGCACACCACGGGTCCTCCGAGGTCCTCCCTGCCCCAGATCCCAACGCGCCGGCCTCCAACCCGACGGGAGGTGGAGGACATCCCCTCACGGACTAGTCCTTGCAGGGCCCGCGCGCCCGCGTATGATGGTCCCTGTGACGCTGGACAGTCCCGCGTTTGAGAAGGTCTTGCAGGAGAGCCCCCTGGCGATCATCGACTTCCACACCCATGCCTTTGCGGATACCCTGGCCCCCCGCGCGATGCAGGTCTTGCTCGATGAGGCCCCGGGCATCAAGGCCTATCTGGACGGGACCCTGGGCGCACTGGGCCGGTCCATGCAGGCCAACGGCATCCAACACAGTGTGGTGTGCTGTATCGCGACCAGGCCCTCCCAGTTCGATCCTATCCTGGGGTGGTGCGAGGCCATCCGTTCAGAGACCTTCTTCCCCCTCCCATCGATCCATCCTGCGGACCCGGAGCGCCTGGACCGGATCCGGCTGATCAAGGCCATCGGATTCAAGGGCGTCAAGCTGCACCCCTTTTACCAGGACTTCTATGCGGATGAGGACCGCATGCTGCAGATGTACGAGGTCATGGCCCAGGAGGACCTGCTGGTCGTGATGCACACAGGCTACGATATCGCCTACCCCAGGCAGAGGAGGGCCGATCCGGAGAGGCTTCTGAGGATCCAGCAGGCCTTTCCTGGTCTCAGGCTGGTGGCCACCCACCTTGGGGCCTGGGACCAATGGGACGAAGTGGAGGACCTCCTGGTGGGCAGCTCGATCCGCATGGAGACCTCCTTTGCCATGGGGCGTATGCCTCAGGACCAGGCCCGCAGGATCCTGCTCAACCACCCGCCCGGCCTGCTCCTGTTCGGCACGGACTCCCCCTGGACGGACCAGGCCGGCGAGTTGCTGCTCCTGCGGGGCCTGGGCCTGCCCCAGGACCGCCTGGAGCGGATCCTGTGGCACAACGCCGCGGCACTGTTGGGCCTTGGCGAGGCCTAGCCGGGCTGGTATGGTTTGCACATGGGGCCACGGCACAGCCAATCCGGGCGGCCTTCCCAGGCCCGCTTCACCACCACTCGCTGGTCTGTGGTCCTGACAGCCAAGGACCGACTCTGTCCTGAGGGGCACCAGGCCTTGGAGGCCCTGTGCCGGGCCTACTGGTATCCGCTCTATGCCTTTGTGCGGAGGCAGGGCCACAGCCCGGACGACGCCGCAGACCTGACCCAGGGGTTCTTTGCGAGACTCCTGGAAAAGGACTGGCTGGCGGACGTCAGCAGGACCAAGGGCCGGTTCCGCAGCTTCCTCCTGGCTGCCATGACCCACTTCCTGGCCAATGAATACGACAAGGCCAGGGCCAGGAAGCGGGGAGGTGGATGCAAGATCGTCCCCATCGAGGTCGCGGCCGCAGAGACCCGGTATCGCCTGGAGCCCGTGGACCCGGTCACACCCGAGCAACTGTACGAGCGGCAGTGGGCCTTGACGCTCCTGGACCAGGTCCTGGCCCGGTTGCAGGCCGAGTACACACAGGCAGGCAAGTCCGGCCTGTTCGCCTCGCTCAAGTCCTGCCTGGCAGGCACACGCGAGGCCCAGCCCTATGCAGACCTGGCGTCCACGCTGGAGATGACCGAGGGGGCGGTCAGGGTGGCCGTACACCGGCTTCGCCAGAGGTATCGTGAGATCCTCAGGGACCAGATCGCCCAGACCGTCGCCTCGCCCGAAGAGATCGAGCCCGAGATCCGGCACCTGATGCGGGTCCTGGCAGGACCATGAGATCTCAGGTTTTAGGTTTTAAGTTTTAAGTCCTAGGTTTTAGGTTTTGAGGGACCACGTAGTGGTCATCCCGAGCGTAGCCGAGGGATCTGTTAGACTCAGGCGGTTGTCAGCAGTCAGCCGTCGGCTTCCGGCTTCCGGCTCCTGAATTCTGAATTCTTCTTCTGTAACATTCCCTCCAGGCTTCTTCTTAGATGCCTAGAGGTGACCTATGGAAGCCAACAAGACCTGTCCAAGCTGCGGCAAACCGATCGGGCCTGAGGCGCCCCAGGGCCTGTGTCCTGAGTGCCTGATCAAGGCCGGCGTCGGATCGTTCTCCATACCTGCGCACGGCACCGTGTCCCAGGCTGGAGGCTTCGAGCCCCTCTCCATAGAGGCCGTGGCCAGGCTCTTTCCCCAACTGGAGGTCCTGGACCTGATCGGCCACGGCGGGATGGGGGCTGTGTACAAGGCCAGGCAGAGGGACCTGGACCGGCTTGTGGCCCTCAAGGTCCTGCCGGCCAGGGCGGGTGCGGACCCCGGGTTTACGGAGCGGTTCACACGCGAGGCCAGGGCCCTGGCCAGGCTCAATCACCCCCACATCGTGGCCGTGTATGAATTCGGCCAGGTCCAGGGGCTGCACTACTTCATCATGGAGTACGTGGACGGGACCAACCTCAGGCAGATCGAGCGGTCCGGGGGTCTTGAGCCCAAGCAGGCCCTGGCCATCATACCCCAGATCTGCGAGGCCCTCCAGTTCGCACACGACAAGGGGGTGGTGCACCGCGACATCAAGCCTGAGAACATCCTGGTCGACCGGGAGGGCCACGTCAAGATCGCTGACTTCGGCCTGGCCAAGATCCTGGGCCGCAGCCAGGATCAGACCCTGACCCAGGAAGGCCACATGATGGGCACGCCCCACTACATGGCCCCTGAGCAGGTCGAGCACCCCCAGGCAGTGGACCACAGGGCGGACATCTAC
>JAGOQT010000142.1 GCA_018007255.1 Phycisphaerae bacterium
TCTGATTGTGACGGAGGGCCTCGTTCGGATCCGTGGTCCCGCGCACGGGCTGCTCACGAAAGGTCCCGGCCTCCTCGCGGTACTCCGCCAAGGCGGCATCCAAGAGGGTCAGGGTGTTCGTGACGGCCTTCTCCTTGCCCTGCCCTGCCAGACGTGAGAACGCCACGGCCACGATGCCGGCGAGAAGCAAGACGATCGCCAACACCACGAGCATCTCGACGAGCGTGACCGCGAGTCTGGACGTCTGTCTCTTCACTGGAATCGCCCCTCCCGGTGGCTACGGGCCGCCCACCCTGGAGAAGTTGCACACGTCATCTGCGGTCCCATAGAGGCCGTCGGGCCCGGCCGAGACCAGGATGTACGAGTCCGGGCGATAGGGCAGACCGGAGTCTGCGTCCGCTGCGGCCCCCAGCGGGACCCTCGGATCGCGGATGAACTCGTAGAAGGACTGCCGGACCCGATCCAGCGGGTTCCCATTCAGGCTCCAGGGCCCTGCATCTGCCCTCCTCTCCAGTTGCTCCTGGGCCGTGATCCACTGGAGATTGTCGTCGCACGAGTAGATCTGGCTGCTCGTCCGGGTCAGGGGCTCCGCCTTGGCCCTGTAGTACAGGATGGGAGACCCCATCTTGACGTCCCTGATCCTCCCCCCCTCGATCACCTCGATCCGTGTCCTGGGATACGCATCGCAGAGCACGAAGGTGTCCGGCGCTACACGCAGGCTCGTACACCGATCCCACTCGTACAGCCCGGGCGCCTGGGGGGATCTGTTCCCGACCCGAAAGGGATGACCCGTGCCCAGGTCCAGGTAGAATTCCTTTCGGCCTGCGCTGGACTGATAGGCGCCGTCCTCGATCGACCACCGGGAATTGGGGTCAAACCCTCCCATGTCCCGACCGACCAGGGCCTCGGCCAGCTTCTGCACGCCGCAGTAGTACAAGGGGCCGGCCGAAGAGGACATGTCGGACGGCGGGTAGTCCCCGTGGTCCTCTTTGAACGCGGTCAGGGCCACGTCGATCGCGGTCAGCTGCGCCTTCTGCTTGACCTTCTGGGCGGCTCGCCGAGCCGCCTGCGTGGCCGGGATCAACAGTCCCACAAGGATGGCGATGATCGCCACGACGGCCAGCAACTCGATCATCGTGAGGCCTCTTCGTTTCCGTCTCACGGCAAGCCTCCTTCTCTGGAGCGGGGCTATTGTTTGTAATTCGTAATGTCATCGCCGGTGCCGTACTCGCCGTCCCAACCCGCGGAGATCAGGAGGTAGGTGTCGGGCCTGTAGGGTCTGGACGGAGCCACGCTGGTCCCCGCACCCGTGAAGTTGTACTGCGGGTTCTTGGTGAGGGAGTAGAACGTCGCAGGGTTCGCCAGCCTGTGGACCTGGGGCGGAACCGAGTTGTCCCACGGCATGCCGAGGGTCAGGATGTCCAGGTTGTCGCGGTAGTTGTAGATGAACCCGTTGTTGACCGTGTCCGTGGGCATGGCCGTGTAGCGGGGATCGTTGGAATCCTGGATGGTCCCTGCCGGGTCGGCCCTGTAGTACAGGATCGGCATGCCCAGCCGGGTCTCGTCGCCCCCGCCAAGGTTCGGCGCCTTCTTGTACACATCGCAGAGCACGAACATCCGGGTGGTCGCATAGTCCCCGCTGCCGAAGCGGCTCGCGTTCAGAGAGGCCTGGTTGAACACGTCCGTCAGCATGTGGGCGCTGACCTTCTCGGGCTCCAGATAGGGGCCCTTCCTCTCCTTGAGATTGGCGTCATTGGGAACCACCAGGCGGTACACCCCATTGGGCTGGATGGTGGAATTGGCCAGGAACCTCGACGCAGGGTGATAGCCCATCAGGTCCTGTCCCATTACGGCCTCGCACAGCTTCATCGCCCCGCAGTAGTACGACTGGCCCGACGCATCCACGGCCTTGGAATCCGGGTAGTCCTCGCACTCGTTGCGGAACATCTCCAGCCCGGCCTCAATGGCATGGAGCTGGGCCTTCTGTTTGACGTCGAGGGCGTAGCGACGGACCCTGTTCAGGGCCGGGACCAGCAGGCCGATGAGGATCACAATGATGCTCATCACGGTCAGCAGCTCAATGATCGTAAAGGCCCCTTGTCTCGATGGTCTTGTCAGTCTTCTGCTCATGGAATTCTCCTTCTAACAGGACACCCTTGTTGCACGGTTTCTTCTTCGATCAGCCGGCCGAACCGCTCAGACCCTGGATCACCTGGATCATGGGCAGGAACACGGCCATCACAATAAACCCCACGGTCCCGCCCAAGAGCACAACCATGACGGGCTCCAGCAAAGACATCATCGATCCGACCAGCACGTCCACCTGCTCGTCGTAGTTGTCCGCGATCTTCAAGAGCATCTTGTCCAGGTCTCCGGTCTCCTCCCCCACGGCCACCATGTTCGCGATGATGCCGTCCACGATCTTGGATTGGCGCAGGGGCGCAGCGAAGGTATCGCCCTGGCGGATGGAGCCCTGGATCCGGGACAGCAGGCTGGCATAGACCTCATTGCCCGCCGTCTCCCGCGTGACGTTCAGGGCGTCCAGGATGGGAACGCCCGCCTGAATCAGGGTCCCCAGGGTCCGCGTCCACCGGGTCACCGAGACCTTGCTGGCCAGCTGACCGGCCACCGGCAGCTTCAACGTGATCGTATCCAGCGCCACCCGACCCGGCTTGAACCGCCGGATGACCCGGATGATCATGACCAGGCCGATGGGGATGGCCAGCAACACCGCCCACCCGAAGTCGTTGGCGATCCAGCTGCTGATCCCGAGCACCGCGCGGGTGATCGGGTTCAGCCCGCCGCCCACCATCTCGGTCAGCACGCTCTGAAACTGTGGGATCACGAATTTCATCAGACCCAAGATGATCACGAACGCGGCCGTCATGACCACCGCGGGGTAGACCATCGCCCCCTTGACCCGGGCCTTCAGCTTCAGGGTCTGCTCTTTGAAGTCCGCCACGCGGGCCAGGATCAGGTCCAACACGCCGCCTGACTCGCCGGCGGCCACCATGCTCACGAGCAACCGGTCAAAACAACGAGGGTACTTGGCCAAGGCCTCGGACAGGGTAGACCCGCCCTCAATGTCGTCCGCCACGTACCCGACGATCCTCTTGAAGTTGCCCTTCTTCGCCTGCTCCTCCAGGATCCGCAGCGACCGCAGGATGGGCAACCCGGCATCCTGAAGCGTGGAGAGCTGTCTGCAGAACTGGGTGACCAGCCGGATCTTGACCTTGGCACCGGCGCCGCGACGGCCCTTGGGCTTGGCAGCCGCAGCCTTCGCGCTCGGTGCCTTGCCCCCAGGGGTCTTGGGCCGGACCCGGGTGGGGAAATACCCCAGGTTGCGGATCTTGCTGATGGCCTCCTTGTCGCTCAGGGCCTCGATGTCAGCCTTGACCTCTGCACCCTGGGGATCGAGTGCGATGTACTCGAAGACGGGCATGTGAACACCTCACCTTCTCAACTCTCGTCGGGGGGCCGAGCCCCTAGCCGACCTCTGCAAACGTCTCCTTGACCACCTCGTCGATCGTGGTGATCCCGTCAAAGATAGCCGCCAACCCGTTCTCCCGGAGCAGGCGCATCCCGTACTTCTGGGCTGCCGCCCGGAGCACGTTCGTCGAGGCCTTCTCCATGACCAGGGCCCGGATCTCGTCGTTGAACGCCATGATCTCAAAGAGCCCGACTCGCCCCTTGTAGCCCGTGTTGTTGCACCCCCTGCATCCCCGCCCATAGAAGAACCGCTTCCCCTTGATCTGGTCCCGGGTCAACTGAAGCTCAAAGAGCTGGTCGTCCGTCGGCTCGAACTCCGTCTTGCACTGGACGCAGATCCTTCGAATCAGCCGCTGCGCGACGATCCCCTCGAGCGTGGCCGTCAGCAAGAATGGCTCCACGCCCAGATCCAGCAATCGGGCAATCGAGCTGGGCGCATCATTCGTGTGCAGGGTCGTCAGCACCAAGTGTCCCGTCAAGGAGGCCTGCGCGGCGATCCTCGCCGTCTCCAGGTCGCGGATCTCACCCACCAGCACGATATCCGGGTCCTGACGGAGGATGGACCGCAGGCACCGGGCGAAGGTCAGGCCGATGTCCGCCCGGATCTGCACCTGCACAACCCCGTCCAGATCGTACTCCACCGGGTCCTCGGTGGTGATCAGCTTGCTCTCGATGTCATTGAGGGCATTCAGCGCGGAGTACAGGGTGGTCGTCTTGCCCGATCCGGTCGGGCCCGTCACAAGCACAATGCCGTTCGGCTTGTGGATCAGCTGATTGAACACCTTCAGCTCGTCGGGCCGGAATCCCAGCTTCTCCCGATCGAAGCTGACCTGCGACCGGTCCAAGATACGCAGCACAACGCTCTCCCCGAACATGGTCGGAAGCACGCTCACGCGGAGGTCCACCGGCTTGCCCCCCACGGTCAGCGAGATCCGTCCGTCCTGCGGCATTCGCCTCTCGGCGATGTCCAGGTTGGACATGACCTTGATCCGGGAGCTCAGGGCCGCCGCAATGTACTTGGGCGGCGGGATCATCTCATAGAGCACCCCGTCGATCCGGTAGCGCATCTTGTACTCGTTCTCGAACGGCTCAAAGTGGATGTCCGAGGCCTTGTCGCGGATCGCCTGGAGCAGAACGAGATTGAGCAGCTTCTTGACCGGGTTGGACTCGGACAGCTCCTTCAGATCATCCAGGTCGATGCTCTGGTTCCTGCCCTCAAACTCGGCCAAGAAGCTGTCGCCCTGGATCTCCGCGATCAGGTCGGTGATGTTCTCGTCCTCGGACTTCTCAGCCGGGTAGTGCCTAGCCAAGGCCTTCTCCAGGGCAGCCACGTCCGTGACCTTGACCTTGATCTTGAATCCCGTCAGGGTGGCCAGATCATCATAGGCCTTGAGGTTGTCCGCGCTGTCGGTCGCGACCGTCAACTCCTTGGCGGCCGAGTCAAACGCCAGAGGCAAGACGCGATAACTCTTGGCCGTCTGGGGGGCAACTTTGTCCAGGACATCCGGGGGAACCGCCACGCCGTCCAGGCTCACATGCTCCATCCCTCGCTGGGCAGCCAGCGCGACCTGGAGCTGATCCGGGGTAATGAACCCCTTCTCAATGAACACCTGGCCAATCTTGACGCCCCCCCCTCGCTCCTTCTGCAGCTTCAGCGCCTCGTGTACCTGCTCACGGCTGACCAGACCCATCTTGGTCAGAATCCTGCCTACAGGCCTGGACCTGAGCTGCTCAATGGGCAGAGATCTGGGCACTCTTGCGTCGGAAGCCATGTTCTTCACCATACAAGCCAGGAATCATATCTGATCTCATAGTAACACAACAAAACCATTATGCAACGGCATTTATTAAACCGACATCTAGTTGTCAGTGCGCACAAAAGTACGTGAAATGACCCACGAACGACTACGGATTTGAGTACGAACACCCCGACTTGCCCAGACCCCGCATCCCATGACCAGGCATCACGTCCTCAGGATCGGACCCATGTCATCCAGCTCCCTCTCCGCTGCACTCTTGTACTCACCCAACTTCCCGCCCTTGCCTTTGCCACCCTTGAGCGAGGCGATCTTGGCCTTGGCCTTGTCATACAGGGCGCCCGGGCTTTTCGACTTGTCCATCATCTCCTCAAGGGAGATCTTCCCTATGTCATAGAGCTGCCAAAGGTGTTCATCCAGGAGCTGCATGCCCAGTTTCTTCCCCGTCTGGATGCTCGAGTCAATTCGGTAGGTCTTGTTCTCGCGGATCAGGTTCGCTATGGCCGGGGTGACCACCATGAACTCATACGCCGCCACCCGACCCTTCCCGGTGGCCAGCGGACACAGGGCCTGGGAGAGCACTGCAATCAGGTTACTGCTCAGTTGGACGCGGATCTGCTCCTGCTGGCTCACAGGAAACACGTCGATGATTCGGGTGATCGTACCAGACGCACTGGTGGTGTGCAGTGTACTGAAAACCAGGTGTCCGGTCTCTGCAGCACGAACCGCGGCCTCAATCGTCTCAAGGTCTCTGAGCTCTCCGACCAAGATCACGTCCGGGTCCATACGCAGGACCCTTCTTAGCGCCTCCCCGAAGCTGGGCACGTCCACCCCGACCTCCCTTTGGTTGATAATACACTTCTTGTGCGTGTGGTAGTACTCGATTGGGTCCTCGATGGTAACGATGTGCCTGTCCAGGTTCTCGTTCACGTAATTGATCATGGTTGCGAGAGTTGTGGTCTTCCCGCTCCCTGTGGGCCCGGTCACCAGGAACATCCCTCTGGGTCGGCGACACAGGGCCGAGATGATCTTCGGGAGGCCGATCTCTTCGAAGCTCATGATCTTGTTGGGGATCAGCCGAAGCACCATACTGGTGTTGCCCTTCTGCTTGAACACGGACACGCGGAACCTGGCAGCATCGCCAAAGGCGAAGCCGAAGTCAGTCCCGCCCTCCTCCTGGAGCTCCTGCTGGTTCCTCTCCGGCGTGATGCTCTTCATCAGGCCCGCGGTATCATCAGGCCCAAGCACCTTCGTCTCCAGGGCCCGGAGTCGCCCGTGGATGCGGAAGATGGGCGGCTTGGCCACGGTGATATGGATATCCGACGCCCCCTGCTCAACGCATGCCTGGAGCAGCCTGTCCATGTTCACGGTTTGCATCTGGTCAGACCTCAAAAGTCAATGAACCGTTAATCCACTCCCTCGACCTGAGCCGTCGTGGACACCTCCGCCACAGTCGTGATGCCCTCGAACACCTTGCGTTTGCCGTCCTCCACCAAAGACCGCATGCCCGAGGCCTTGGCCGCCTGCCTCAGCTCGGTAGTCGTGGACTTCTTGAACGCAAGATCCCGTAGTCGGGTGTTCATCTCGACCATCTCGAAGATGCCGAGCCGGCCCTTGTACCCTGTGCCCTGGCACGTGCTGCACCCCGCACCCTTGTAGAAGGTATGCTTCTTGGCCTCTTCCTCCGTGATCCCTACCAGGCGCATGAGGGCCGGGTCGGGGTTCGGGTCCACGGTCTTGCACTTCTTGCAGATCACCCGCAGCAGCCGCTGCGCCATGATGGCCTGGATGGAGCTGGCCACCAGGAAGGGCTTGACCCCCATGTCGATCAGACGCGTGATCGCACTGCACGCGTCATTCGTATGCAGCGTGCTGAACACCAGGTGCCCTGTGAGGGCCGCCTGAATGGCGATGTCCGCCACCACGCCGTCGCGAATCTCTCCGATCAGCACGATATTGGGGGCCTGCCGGAGCATGGCCCTCAGGATGATCTCGAAGGTGAGCCCGATCTCCTCCTTGACCTGGCATTGGTTCATCCCGGCAAACTGGTACTCGACCGGGTCCTCGGCCGTGATGATCTTCTTGTCCGGCTTGTTCAGCTCCTGGAGGGCCGCGTACAGGGTCGTGGTCTTGCCGCTCCCGGTCGGGCCGGTCACGAGGAAGATCCCGTTGGGCCTGCGGATGATCCGCTGGAACTGCTCATAGTTGTCCTGCCCGAAGCCCAGCGCGCTGATACCGATATTGACCGCATCCGGGCGGAGGATACGCAGGACCACGCTCTCGCCGTGGTTGCCCGGCAGCGCGGATACGCGGAAGTCGATCTCCTGATCCGCGATCCGTCGCTTGATACGCCCGTCCTGGGGCACCCGCTTCTCGGCGATGTCCATGCCCGACAGGATCTTGAGACGGGTCATCAACTGGGGCTGCATGGCCTTGGGCAGGTTGTCCTTCTCGAGGCACACCCCGTCGACCCGGTAGCGAATCCGCACCCGATCGGCCATGGGCTCGACGTGGATATCGCTGGCCCGCATATGGTAGGCCGTGTCGATGATCAGATTGACCAGCCGGACAATGGGCCCGTCGTCGGCTGCAGCCGCAGCCCCTGCGCGGAGGATCTCGGCCTGCAGCGCGTGGCCGGACTCCGCCAGCTCGGCAGCCGTGGCGTCGATGCTGTGCCTGAGCTCGTCGCTCTTCTGCTGCGAGTCGTCATCTGTGGTCTGCTCAAGGCGGACCCGGATCTTCGAGGGGCTGGCCAGGAGACAGTCCAACTCCGCGTTGGTCCGCAGCCGGACAGCGTCCATCATGTCCAGATCGAGCGGGTCCCCGATGATCAGTTGGAGTCTGCCGCCCTCGAGCTTCAACGGCAGGATGTTATGACGCTTGATCAGGTCCTGGGGGATCAGATCCGCAAAGCCCGGTGGAACGGGGGTCTGGTCCAGGTTCACATACTTCAGGCCAGACTGCTTGGCCAGGGCCTTGGTGAGCGTCTCCTCATCAATGAGCTTCCTGTCCAGCAGGACCTGCCCCAGCCGCTTGCCGGTACTCTTGGCCGTCTTGATCGCGTCGATGATCGCCTGCTTGTCGACCGCGCCGGCCTTATAGAGGATCTCACCCAGGTGCTTTCTGCTGCTGGCCATGACGTTCTTGCTCTACAACGCCTCCCCACGTTTCGGACTAGGCATCTCTATCCCCGATAGTATAGCACCCGCCGACGCGTAAGTCAAAGCCCCACGCTGATGCGGACCAGGTTCAGGGCCGACTGCGCTGTGCGGAGGCGCACGGACGGCCGGTCCCCTGGGAACAGGAACCGCTCCGTGCGAGTGCCTGCGTCCGCGTCGATGCTGATGAAAACCATGCCCACGGGCTTCGCTGCATGGCCTCCCGTGGGTCCAGCTATGCCGGTTATGCCGATCGCATAGTCGGCCTGTGCCCTGCGTCTGGCGCCCTGGGCCATCGCGCACGCAACCTGCTCGCTGACAGCACCATAGGTGCCGAGGCAGTCGGTCGGCACCCCCAGATCACGGATCTTCGCCTGGTTGCTGTACGCCACCCAGCCGCACAAGAAGACCTGGCTGGAGCCGGGCACATCCGTAAGCATCTTGGCCGTGAGCCCGCCCGTGCAGGACTCGGCCACGCACAGGGTCTTGTGCCTGGCGGCCAACTGGTCGGTCAAGACCTGGGCCAGGGTCTGATCACCGGTGCCAAAGACCAGGGGCCCGAGCCTGGCCTTGAGGCGGCCCACCTCCTGGTCCGCCAGGACCTCGGCCGCACCTGCCTCTTCCCCCGCGGCCACCACGTGGAGCGTGACCACGCCGTGGTCGACCGTGCAGTTGACCAGGGGGTTCCTGCCCCGGTCCATGTCCGGCGCAATCCTCTCCGCAATGGCCGACTCGCCCTCGCCGAAGCACCGCAGTCGCCGCACAGCCACGACCTGGCCCAGACAGGCCTCGCGAAGGACGGGGACGACGGCCTGCCCGAACATCCGCCTCATCTCGAACGGAACCCCGGGCAGCAAGGCGATGACCTTGCCGCCCCTTTGTACCAGGACCCCGGGGGCTGTGCCCACGTCATTGGCAAGGGCCTGCGCCCCGGCCGGGATGCAGGCCTGAATCGAGTTGGCCTTGGGCATGGCCCTGCCCCTGCGGTCGAAGAAGGCCTGGATCTGCCCCAGGAGGTCCTGCCTCAGCTCCAACTCGACCCCCAGGAACGCAGCCAGGGCCTGGCGGGTGAGGTCATCCGCAGTGGGCCCCAGGCCGCCGGTCACGACGACCACATCCGCTTCCTGGCAGGCAAGGCCCAGCATCCGGACGATGGCCTGGATCTCGTCGCCCACCGTGAAGCGGCTCAGGACCGGGATGCCCAGACAGAACAGCTCAGTGCCCAGAAAGGCCGCATTCGTGTCCACGGTCTGGCCGTCGAGTAGCTCGTTGCCCACAC
>JAGOQT010000143.1 GCA_018007255.1 Phycisphaerae bacterium
CCCCCGGCCCTGCCTGCCTGGGCTGCGGTGATCGGATCCGCCTTCGCCATCGGGATCGGAAAGATGGTCTTCGGCGGGCTGGGCTCCAATGTCTTCAATCCGGCCATGATCGGCAGGACCTTCCTGACGGCCTGTTTCGGAGTCCTGATGACGACCTGGACCGTGCCCGCCACGATGGACCCCAACATGCCCGTCGTCCGCCAGGCCGCGGGGATCGATGCGCGGACCCAGGCCACGCCCCTGGCCTGGAGCAAACAGGCCTGGAAGGCCAGGTCCTCCGAAGGGCCGCAGAGGCAACAGTACGCGGACAACGTGAGCCGGAACCTGGGCCGCTCCTTCCTGGGCGAGAAGGGGGGGTGTCTGGGGGAGACCAGCGTCCTGGCCCTCCTGGCGGGCGGTGCGTACCTCCTGATCCGCAAGACCATCACCTGGCACATCCCTGCTGCGGTCCTGATCGCGGCGTCGGCCTTCGCCGGTCTGGTCCGCCTCGCGAGCCCGTCGGCCGGCATCACACCCTGGTCCCATCTGTGCAGCGGAGGTCTGGTCCTGTGCGCGTTCTTCATCGCCACGGACCCCGTGACCGCCCCGTTGACGGTCAAGGGCCGGTGGATCTTCGGGGTGGGCATCGGCCTCCTGACGATTCTGATCCGCGTGTTCGGCGAGTACCCCGAGGGGGTCATGTACGCTGTGCTCTTGATGAATTCCGTGACGGCCCTGATCGATCGGTTCTGCACCCTGGTGCCGGCAGGAGGCAAGCCCCATGTCTAAGGTCGGGTACTTCTGGCAACAGAGCTGGCTGCTGATCGTGTCGGCCTTCTGCTTCGGCCTGCTGATGGCCGTGACCAATGCCAGCCTGTCCCCCCGGATCGAGCAGAACAAGGCCGCCAAGCTCAACGCCCTGATGACGACCCTCCTGCCCCAGGCCAAGTCCTTCGAGGCCGCGGATCCGGGGATGGAGATCGAGCTGGGTCCGGGGAAGAAGGAGCCGATCCAGGTCTACAAGGCCCTGTCGGAGACCCGCGATTGCGTGGGCTGGAGCTTCAAGATCAGCGGCGCGGGCTTTGCGGACAAGATCGAGATGGTCGTGGCTGTGGACAAGGACTTCAAGGCCCTGGCCGGATTCAGCGTCCTGACCTGCAGCGAGACCCCCGGCTTCGGAGACCGGATGAAGGGCGACGAGTTTCGCAACCAGTTTGTGGGCGCGCCGGCCACAGGCCTCCGCCTGGCCAAGGGCGGCGACCGGGCCCGGATCGACGACGAGATCGTGGCCATCACCGGCGCGACCGTGACCAGCGAGGCCGTGGTCGCCACGTTCAATCGATACCTGGAGAAGATCAGGCAGCAGGTGGCGGCAAAGGGGTGGATCAGCCATGGCGGATAGCGGTCATCAGGTCGGGATCTACAAGAAGACCCTCTTGGCGGGGCTGTGGGACGAGAATCCCACGTTCCGGCTCTTGATCGGCATGTGCCCGCCGCTGGCCGTGACCACGGCGGTCAAGCCGGCCCTGACCATGGGCCTGAGCGTGATCTTCGTGCTGATCTGCAGCAACCTCGTGGTCAGCCTGATGCGGAACCTCCTGCGCCCGCACCTGCGGATCATCATGTTCACCCTGACCATCGCCACCTTCGTGACGATCTGCGACCTCTTCCTCAAGGCCTTCTCGCCCACCATGAGCGAGATCCTCGGGGCGTACGTGCCCCTGATCATCGTCAACTGCATCATCATCTTCAGGGCCGAGGCCTGCGCAAGCAAGCAGGGCCCTCTGATCAGCGTTCTGGACGCCCTGAGCATGGGCACCGGATTCACCGTGGCCCTGTGCATCCTGGCGGGCATCAGGGAGGTCCTGGCCACGGGGTGTGTGGTCGGCCTCCGGGTGATGCCCGGGGGGTTCGTGCCGTGGCTGGGCATGCAGATGCCCGTCGGGGCCTTCGTGACCCTGGGACTGCTGCTGGGCTTGGCGGCCCTGGTGACCAAGAAGAGGGAGGCGTGACGTGGACCAGCTCTCGGCCATCCTGATGGGCTTCCTCTCCATGGTCCTGGTGAACAACTTCGTGTTCACCAAGTTCCTGGGGACCTGCCCGTACCTGGGCGTGTCCGGCCGGCTTGACTCTGCCCTGGGCATGGGCCTGGCCGTCACCTTCGTGACCGCACTCAGTGGGACCCTGACCTGGATGGTGGATGCCTGGGTGCTCATGCCCCTGGGCCTGGAAATTTTGAGGTACATCAGCTACATCGTGATCATCGCCGGGGCCGTGCAACTGGTGGAGATGTACGTCCGCCGGTTCTTCCCGGCCCTGTACGACATGTTCGGGATCTTCCTCCCCCTGATCTCCACCAACTGCGTGATTTTGGGGATCTGTCTGTTCCTGGACGTCTGGGAGACCAACAACCTCCTGGAGGCCGTGGTCCTGAGCACGGGCACAGGGATCGGATTCACCGTAGCGATCTGCATCATGGCGGGCATCCGCGAGCAACTGGCCTACGCGGACGTGCCGGACTGTTTCAAGGGAGCGCCCATCACCCTGGTCACCGCGGGTCTCCTGACCCTGGCCTTCATGGGCTTTGCAGGGATGATCAAATGATCCTGGCCGAGATCCTACAACTCTGGAACAGCGCTTGGCCCTCGGGTGTGACCATGCTGGCCCTCGGCGGAGGATTTGCCCTTGTCCTCCTGATCGCCCACGAGAGACTCAAGGTCGGGGCGGATCCCAAGATCGACGCCCTCTTCCAGGCCCTTCCCCACCTCGATTGCGGCGGGTGCGGGTTCGCGGGGTGCAGTTCCTATGCCAAGGCCCTGGCCTCGGACCCCAGCCTGATCGGCAAGTGCGGCCCTGGCGGGGCCGGGTCCGCAGCCAAACTGGCCGCGGTCCTGAGCATCCAGGCCACAGCCAGCCAGGTCCCGGCCCGGGCGGTCGTGCACTGCAACGGCTATGCGAAGGACAAGGCCTTCTACGGGACCTACGAGGGCATCGCGAGTTGCACGGCCGCCAATGCCCTGGCCAATGTGCAGGCGTGCAAGTTCGGGTGCCTGGGGTTCGGCGACTGCGTGCGGGCCTGCAAGTTCGACGCCCTGCACGTGGTGGACGGCCTGTCCACTGTGGACTACTCCAAGTGCACGGGCTGCACGGCCTGCTCCAAGGCCTGCCCCCGCAACCTGATCAGGATGGTCCCCTTCTCGCAGGACCGGATGATCGTGGTCGCCTGCAACAGCAGGGAGAACGGCAAGACCACGCGGTCCATGTGCAAGGCCGGGTGCATCGGGTGCGGGTTGTGCACCCGGCAGAGCGACCTCTTTGCAGTCCAGGACAACCTCTCCAGCGTCGATTACACCCGGTACCGCACGGACGAGGGTACGGACAAGGCCATGGCCAAGTGCCCGTCCAAGGTGATCGTGTGGAGGGGGAAGACCCCGCCGGCCGTCTGACCGCGGGACCGTGGCGGCCCTGCAGCCTGGTGCTCCGTGGCCGCCTTGCAGGACTGCCTCACAGGGGGCTACCCTGAGGACCTCATGTCTGATCCATCTGGCCTGGGATACGTGTTACGACGACGTTCGGACCACTCAGGTCGATGTCTCTTCCGGTGTGCTCCCTCACCAGCTCCTCGATGCGGGGCTGCGTGAGCTCCCGCGGATCGACTCGCAGGGCCGTCCTGTCGGCCCAGTGGCTGGGTCCATTCTGCATGCTCGCTTCATCCGGGGGCAGGTAGATGGTGCCGTTCGAGAAGTCCACGATGAAGGCGACCACGCCCGGGACAAAGAAGCAAAGCAGTCCAATACCGTCCAGGATGGCGATCCCCGGGTCGATCCGGCCGGATGCCTGCCCCTTGCGATCCGGATGCAACAAGGTGCCGCAGGATGTGTTGAGCAGGATCGTCCCTGCGGTCGCCACCGTCAGTATGCCGTTCCTCATCCATTTCGTCTTCATGGGCATCCTTTCAACCCTATACGGACAACGATTCTGTATAAACAATAGCTATTATTTCATGACGAGGCAAGCCTCATCCGGCTGACTTTCATTCGACGGCCGGGCTCCAGTCAGAGTGGATGCCCCGTCGCACGTCCGCCATGCTGTTGGGCGATGAAGGGGGTGCTTCGCGGTGCCCTTTCAGTGGATCCCCCCTACAAGCTGCGGGGGACAGGGTCGCCTTGAATGGAATGGAGATCCATGAAGGAGCATGTCGCCGCGCAACCCCAATGCAGCATCCACGTTGGGTGGGCCTGCTCTGTTGCCGTCTTGCTGTCCGACCGTCTCACTGTCTTACGGTCCGACTGTCTCACGGTCCGACCGTCCGACTGTGGCGGGTGTGCCGCCACCTCCTCAACGGGCCCACTTGATGACCACGAAGCCCCCGATCAACAGGGCCACGAAGGCCAGGGACAGCCAGTTGAAGTACTTCTCGATGAAGGGCCGGATCGAGTCCCCCTTCCAGCCCATCAGGCCTGCGACCATGAAGAACCGGGCGGATCGACTCAGGATCGAGGCGATCAGAAAACCGGCGAAGCTGATCTGGGCCACACCTGCCGAGATGGTACAGACCTTGTACGGTAGGGGGGTGAACCCGCAGGTGAACACGACCCAGAAGTCGTACTTGTTGTAGAGCTCCGCGAACCGCTCGAAGTTCTCCGGTGTCAGGTGGGCCCAGGCGAGGTGGGCGAAGACCCACGGCCCAACGGCCTGCCAGAGGAACATCCCGATGCAGTAGCCTGCAATCCCCCCCAGAACGGAGGCCACAGAGCAGACCGTGGCGAAGTAGGCCCACCTCTTCGGTGCCCCGAGGGCGAGCGGGGCGAGCAGCACATCGGGAGGGACCGGAAAGAAGCTCGACTCCGCGAAGCTCAGGCAGAAGAGGGCCACTGCGCCGTGAGGAGTCTGGGCGAAGTGGATGACCCAGTCGTAGAGCCGCCTGTGGCAGTGCCACCAGGGGACCTTGGCCTGTGTGGTCTGTTCCCCCATATCTGGATCCTCAGACCGACTCGATCGACCCTACAACAGAGCGACCGAACGCCGGGGCCGTTGTCAGACAGCCCCGGCGTTCGCGTCCATCAGAGTCATGACTCCAAGCGGGCGGGAGGTCCCTACTTGCCTCCCAGGCCCAGCCACTGGCTGACCACGGGCGCCATCTTGACGACAACCCCTGAGAAGACGATGGCCACCATGCTCATGAGCTTGATCAGGATGTTCAGACTCGGTCCGGAGGTGTCCTTGAAGGGATCGCCCACCGTGTCGCCGATCACGGCCGCGCCGTGGATGGGGTTCTTGGACCCGTCCGGGAGCCTCTTGCCGCCGTAGGCGCCCTTCTCGATGTACTTCTTGGCGTTGTCCCAGGCCCCGCCGGAGTTGTTGAGGGTGACGGCCAGGACGAACCCCGTGGTCATGCCGCCGGCCAGGAGACCCATGACCCCTCCCACGCCCAGGAGCAGTCCCGTGGCCACGGGCACGATAATGGCCAACAGGGACGGGACGATCATCTCCCTCTGGGCCCCGGCCGTGGAGATCGAGACGCACCGGGCATAGTCCGGCTTGTCCTTGCCCTGCATGATGCCCGGCTTCTCCTTGAACTGGCGCCGGACCTCTTCGACCATCCTGCCTGCTGCCCGGCCCACGGCCTTCATGGACATCGAGCAGAAGATGAAGGCCATCATGCCGCCGAGGAACAGCCCGCACAGGAGCTTGGGGTTCATGATGGTCAGGTCATAGGCCCGGACAAAGTCCATGACCGTTGCGGTCTTGGGGTTCAGGGCCCCCTCGATCCCCTCCTTGACGGAGAACACGACGTCGCCGATCTTGTAGATCCCGTCCGGGCTGGCCATGGACAGCTTCTTGATCCAGATCCGGATCTCCTCGATGTAGGCGGCCAGGAGGGCCATGGCGGTCAGGGCCGCGGAGCCGATGGCAAAGCCCTTGCCCGTGGCGGCCGTGGTGTTGCCCAGGGAGTCCAGGGCGTCCGTCCGCTTGCGGACCTCGGGTCCCAGGTGGCTCATCTCCGCATTGCCGCCCGCGTTGTCTGCGATCGGGCCGTAGGCGTCGGTCGCCAGGGTGATGCCCAGGGTGGAGAGCATGCCCACCGCAGCGAAACCGATCCCGTACAGGCCCAGGGAGATATCCCCGAACCCGCCCGCAAAGGCGAAGGCGGCGATGATGCCGGCTGCGATCGTGACGACCGAGAAGCCCGTGGAGTTCATGCCCACGGCCAGGCCGTCGATGATCACGGTGGCGGGCCCCATCTGGGCCTGTCCGGCGATGCCCTTGGTGGGCTTGTACTCGTCCGAGGTGTAGTACTCGGTGATCTGGCCGATGATCACGCCCGCGACCAGGCCCGAGACCACAGCCCCGAAGATCCCCCACGAGACCCACCCCAGGTAGGCCATGCCGGCCATGGCGACCAGGATGAAGAAGGAGCTGCTGGCCGTGCCCATGAGCAGGGCCCGCAGCAGGGTCTTCTGGCTCGCATCCTCCTTGGTCTTGACCAGGAACATGCCCAGGATGGACAGGATGATCCCGATGCCGGCCACGATCATGGGAGACAGGACGTACATGATGTGCTGCTGCTCGTTCGCATAGGCCAGGGCCGCGCCCAGGGCCGCAGTCGAGAGGATCGAGCCGCAGTAGCTCTCGTACAGGTCCGCGCCCATGCCCGCCACGTCGCCGACGTTGTCGCCGACGTTGTCCGCGATGGTGGCCGGATTGCGGGGATCGTCCTCCGGGATCCCGGCCTCAACCTTGCCGACCAGGTCCGCGCCCACGTCCGCGGCCTTGGTGTAGATCCCGCCGCCCACGCGGGCGAACAGGGCCTGGGTCGACGCGCCCATGCCGAAGGTGATCATCGTGGTGGTGATCTCGACCAGCTTCTGGGTGGGGTCCATGCCTGCATGGACCAACGGAATCCCCAACAGGGTCATTCCGTTCCGCATGTGCTCTGGCGTATAGACCAGGTAATTGAGGATCCAGTACCAGAGAGAGATGTCCAACAGGCCGAATCCCACCACGACCAGGCCCATCACCGCGCCGGAGCGGAAGGCCACCTGGAGGCCGCGGTTGAGGCTCTCACTGGCCCCCTGGGCGGTCCTGGAAGAGGCCTTGGTGGCCGTGTTCATGCCCAGGAACCCGCACAGGCCGCTGAAGAACCCACCGGTCAGGAAGGCCACAGGCACGAAGGGGTTCTGGATGCCGAAGTAGGCCA
Organism: Phycisphaerae bacterium; assembly: GCA_018007255.1. Taxonomy (GTDB): domain Bacteria; phylum Planctomycetota; class Phycisphaerae; order Sedimentisphaerales; family Anaerobacaceae; genus DTPU01. The sequence continues at coordinate 7,181 of JAGOQT010000143.1, forward strand.
GGACCCCGAAGATGATCACCAGGACCACAAAGACCATGGATACGACCCTGTACTGCCTGAACAGATAGGCAAAGGCCCCCTCGCGGACGTGCGAGGCAATCTCCAGCATCGTGGCGTTGCCTGCCGGTGCGCCCATCATCTTCTTGTAGAAGTAGTAGGCGAAGACCAAGGCCAGCACGGACCCGATCGGAGCGATCCACCACGCCGCCGGGGTGCCGGCCACCGCGAGGGATGTGCCGGCCTGATCTGGTTGCTGGGCCAGGGCAACCGTGCTCCACAGGAGGCTGGATGCCGCGACACCGATGACCGTCTTGAGACCGCTCACTGTCTGCTCCTTTCGAATCAAACCTTATAGTCTGGGACCGATTCCGCGAAATTCACGCAAGTGTACCGGAAAACCGAGGGTTGGCAAGAGTCTTGTCGGGCGTTCTGGGCCGTGAGGTCCGCGCCTGCCTTGCCCGCCCGTCCGTGAACCACGAAAAACAACGGGCCCGGAAACCCCGCATTGACGCGGGGCAGCCGGGGGTGTACCATGACGACCACGATGAGATGTCCATTTATGATTATTGAGAGTGGGCCTGAGTCCTTATGCTGCTAACACAGATCCTCCGAGCCGACTGCGTGAAGGTACCCCTCCAGGGCAAGACCAAGAACGCCGTGATCAGCGAACTGATCGACCTGTTGACCGATAACGGCATGATCTCCGACAAGAAGGTCGCGTCTGAGGCGGTGTTCAATCGCGAGAAGACCCGGAGCACGGGGATTGGGTCCGGTATTGCCATCCCGCACGGCAAGTGCAAGGCGGTCAAGGAGCTGGTCATGGCCATGGGGCTCACGGCCGAGCCTGTGGACTTCGACAGTGTGGACGACAAGCCCGTCCGGATCGTGATCCTGCTAATCTCGCCCCTGGATCAGACCGGACCCCACATCCAGGCCCTTGCCCGCATCAGCCGGCTCCTGCTCGACGAGCCCTTCAAACAGATGTTCGAACAGGCCGCCACCGCAGAACAGGCCTACAGCCTGCTGACCCGCAAGGAGGCCGAGTAGGGCCGGGTCCTGCGCATCGGTGTCTCAGGGCCTGCCGGTCCTCTTCTCCACCTTCATCGCCTCGGCACAGCACATGCCGGCAGCCAGGGCGTCCGCCACGTCGGGCGGCTCGGGCAGTCTGGGCAGGCCCAAGAGGGTCTGGACCGTGTGCTGGACCTGGGCCTTGGAGGCCCGGCCGCTGCCGGTCACGGACTTCTTGATCCGCGTGGCGGTGAAGTGCCGGATCTGGATCTGCCTGGCTCCACATCGCTGCAGGATCACGCCCCGCGCATGGCCCATCAAGATGGCGGTCCTGGGGTGGGCGTAGTGGGAGTAGAGCTGCTCAATGGCGACGACGTCCGGGGCCAGGTCTTCCAGGAGCTGGTCCAGGTCCGCGGCGATCCGGCAGAGCCTCTGCGGAAGCGTGGCGCGGGCCTCGGTCTGGACCACCCCCGCCTCGACCAATCGCATCTCCGCCCCATCCGTGTCCAGGCAGCCGTATCCGCAGGTGTGCAACCCGGGATCGATGCCCAGGATCCTCATCGGCGATTCCCTTCCCCTGATTGCAGGAGTCTGTAGGGCGTTTGTGCCAAACGCCGTTCTTCAATCGCCGTCAGACAGAGATGGCCTACAGGACTCACTTGCGACTCCAGGTCGTGGTCCCGTCCGGGTTATCCATCAGCGTGACGCCAGAGGCTGTGGCTATCGCGCGGATGGCGTCTGCCGTGTTGAAGTCCTTGGTCGCACGGGCCTGCCTCCGAGCCTCGATCAGGTTCTTGATCAGCGCTTCCGCCACCTGGTTTTCGGTGAGTCCTACAACCCTGGTCAACTCAATGTATTGGGCCGCTGTGATCTTCGTGCTGTCGTAGCTCTCCAATACGATACCTAGAACTCTGCCGCCTAGGTCCCTGAACGCCTCGTCCAGCAGATTGAGCGTATCCTTCGTTATCTCCGGTCTCGCCAAGACCTCGTTTGCGAGACGGACCAACTCGAACACGACCGAGACTGCGATTGCGGTGTTAAGATCATCATCCATCGCGGCCCCGAACCTCTGTCTCAGATCGGCCACCCTACTTGCTGCTTGCGAATCCGCGGGCCCATCTGGTGCCGAATTCGACCTTCTTCTCACTGCCAGAACAGCCCCAGTTATCTTCTCATATCCGCTCTGGGCTGCGTGCAGGGCCGCATCCGAGAAGTCGAGGGGGCTGCGGTAATGGCTGGCCAGGATGAACTGCCGGATGGCCAGGGGGTCGTACGCCCGGGCGAGCCGCTCGTGCCGGCCGGCAAAGGCCTGCTTGAGGGTGATGAAGTTGTTCAGGCTCTTGCCCATCTTCTGGCCGTCGACCGTGACCATGTTGTTGTGCAGCCACGTCTTCACGAACGGCACGCCGTGGGCGGCCTCGGAC
>JAGOQT010000144.1 GCA_018007255.1 Phycisphaerae bacterium
GTGTTGAGGGCCAGCCCCGGAGGCGTCCCATGATCCTCCGCAGGGCTGGCTCGCTCGTCTCGCCCCTGGCCCTGGTTGCGGGGTCGGCCGCAGTCCTGATCGCGGCCTCATGGGTCTGCGCCCTGTGGCTGGACATCCCGGTGATGGCCCACCTCCACGCACGACCGATGCATTGGCACACGATCCCGTGGATCCACGCCCTTCGCTGCCTGGGCAAGGCAGAGGTTGCGATCTGGCTGGTGGCCGCGATCAGTGTGCTCACCGGGCGGGCCAAGCCCCTGGTGATCACGCTTGCGGCCCTCCTCCTGAGCGCAGCGGTGGTCGTGCCCTTGAAGGTCCTGGTCGGCCGGCCTAGGCCCTCTGTCGGCCTGACCTCCCACCAGGAGGCCCCTCCGCCTGAGGAGCTGACCCTCAGTGCCAGGGCGTCCTTCCCATCCGGAGACACATCCACTGCCTTTGCCGTGGCTGCGGCCGTGGGTCCGTGCGTAGGAGGTCCCTGGCGCCCGGTCTTGGTCGCGCTCGCGGCCGGAATCGGTGTCTCGAGGGTGACGACCCTCAACCACTTCCCATCGGATGTGTTCGCAGGTGCGGCCATCGGGCTCCTCGTCGGCACACTGGCCGTGGGTCTGTTCACGACGTCTGCCCGGCTGCACAGCCTTGCCGACCGACTGGGTCGGCCCGCATGGCGATGGCCGTTGGGTGCCGTACTGGTCTTGACGCCGGGGTGCGCGGCCCTCGCGGACCCGGGCAGCCCCCTGGTGACCTTCCTGAAGGTCTACGGACTGCCCCTTCTGCTGGCCTGCGTCGTGTCCCTGGCCCTGGGCAGACACCCTCAAGGCGACGACGCACCGCCCCCTGCCCAGCCCGGCGGGAACCGTATCCGGGGGGAGGCCACCTGATCCGGTTACTCCGCCCCGTCGCTTCACAGGGAGGTCAAATATAGGACCATTTTACTGTACCCCCTGTGTTGGGCTTCTGCTATAATCGGTGTACGAGTTGCCGTACATGGTTTGTGAGCACGGCTGTTGCCAGGTTTGGCGCGGCGTGTGATGGTGATTGCCCGGTGTGGGGTTGGACCGGAGGCCCTCTGTGTCCCGGGGCGGACATCGGCGGGACTCCATTCCCGACCCCGTGCGTATGATCTCAACTAGTCATCTGTCTTGGAAGGAGGATCTATGTGTAGAAAGCCAATCCACCTGCTGCTGGTCTCGGTCCTGGCCCTGAGCACAGTAGCACAAGCCGCAGACATCGTCTGGGTTTCCGACAACAAGGGGTACAACGCGGCCAACACAGAGCCGCCTGTGGAGCCGAACGTGGCCGCGGATCATGGCTGGGTAGACCTGCTGAGGGCCCAGGGGCACAACGTGATCTACAAGAACGAGTTTGAGTATGTCGACGGCACGCAGTACTGGCGCACGCTGGACCCCAACAAGATCGCGGAGCTGGAAGCGGCGGACCTGATCGTCATCAGCCGCAACGCCGACAGTGGTTCCTATTCCACGGTGGCCGACAACGAGCCCAACCAGTGGAATGCGGTGACCACCCCCATTCTCAGCATGAACTTCCACATGGCCCGCTCGAACAAGTGGGGATGGATCAACGGCACCTCGAATAAGGAAGCCAAGGCGGCCACGGTCAATGTGATCGATGCCAACCATCCCATCTTTGCCGGCGTCGCCATCGACCCCAATGGACAGGTCGCGATGCTGAGCGATCAATGGAACGTCGACTGGATCCTCAACGTCATGGACGCCGGCAACGGCCAGCTCCTGGCCACGCGTGCGACCGACGGGGTGCTTTCCATCGCCACGTGGGAGGCCGGCCAGAAGTTCTTTGAGGCCGGCGCTGCTGTGGCCGGCGGCCCCCGAATGCTGTTCATCGGCGGCACCGGCAGCAAGAACACGAATCCGAACTACTCCCCTGACGGCGCCTACAACCTGACCGCCGAAGGCGAGAAGATGTTCCTCAACGCCGTCCAGTTCATGCTCCTCAAGGGCAAGAAGATCGTCTGGGCGGCCATGAACTGGGACGCGGACAACAACGGTGTCAATGACTCCCAGGAGTGGGTCGACAAGCTCGTCGCCGCAGGCTACAGCGTCGACTTCAGGCCCGGGTACTGGGACGCGCTGACCGATGAGAAGGCCGTTGAGCTGAATGCCGCCGACCTGGTGATCATCAGCGGCACGGTCCAGAGCGGCACCTATGCCAGCAACGCCGCGGAAGTCGCCCTGTGGAACTCGGTCGCGGTGCCCATGATGAACTGCTCTCCGTACGTGATCCGGAGCAACCGCTGGAAGTGGTCCAGCAATGGGGATGGATCGCTTCCCAACAACAACGGCGACCAGGGCGCTCCTCTGCTGCAGGCCATCGCGGTCGACCATCCCATATTCAATGGGATCGCACTGGATCCCAACAACCAGGTGCAGATCGTGGATCCGAATTTGGGTTCAGGTAACGCGTCCTTCTTGAACACCGCGGATGTCGGCAACGGCACACTGATTGGAAAGACCGTGGGCAACGAGTGGTTCTGGATCGCCGAGTGGGCGACGGGCGTGGAGTTCTACGACGGCGCCGGCTACACCGCCACGAATCGGAGGATGTTCTTCAGCATCGGCGCGCACGAAGGAGGAGGCCAGCCCGCCAGGGGGTACAACTTCACCGACGAAGGCTGGAAGCTCTTCTTGAACGCCGTGGTCTACATGATGACCCCGCCGGTGGATCCTCTCGCCCAGGGCCTGGTGGCCTACTACGCCATGGAAGGCGACACGAATGACGCCTCGGACAACGGCCTCCATGGCGTTGTCGAGAGCGTGGGCGGCGGCGTCGCCCCAACATTCGTCGACGGACCGGCGGGTTACGGCACGGCGATGGACTTCCTGCCCTCTGCCACCGGTACCGTGGGCTCTGTGGTGAACTGCGGGGCCGACCCGCTGTTTGACTTCATGGACGCGGTCACCGTTGGGGCGTGGGTCAACATGCGGTCCATCCCCGACGAATGGCGTGCGATCGTTGCCAAGGGCGACAACGCATGGAGAATCAGCAATGTGGGGCTGACCCGGAAGTTCCACTTTGGCTTCTGCGGCTACGCGAGCCGTGCGACCCCCCATGGTATCGACGGGACGATCGAGGTGGCGTTTAGCGAGTGGCACCATGTCTGTGGTACCTACGACATCACCGACGGGGCCAGACTCTACGTCGACGGCGTGCTCGACGTTGCACTAGTCGACACGGCCGGCATCAACGTGAACACAAACGACGTGTGGATTGGCGGCAACAACGGGGACACGGGTTGGAAGCCGTATCGCCTCTTCGACGGCACGATCGATGAGGTCAGGATCTACGACCGAGCCCTGTCTGCGGATGAGATAGCGCTTCTCGTCCAGTAGCGCCCCAGCTCCTGCTGGAGACACCGTGAGGAACACCAAGGGGCCTGTACCTACCCGGGTACGGGCCCCTTCTTCTCGGCGGACCGTTCCCTGGAGATCAGCATCAGGTTCCGGACGTAGATGACCATACCCAGGGACTGACCGAGGATGAACACGGGGTCCGCCCTCATGATCGCATAGAAGAGCAGGCCCAGGCTGCCCAGGATGCTCAGGTACCAGAACGACACGGGGACCACGCTCCGTCCGGACCGCTCCGAGGCGATCCACTGCACGAGGAACCTGCCGAAGAACAGGACCTGGGCCACGAATCCCACGGCGGCGATCCAGTCCAGCTTCTGCATGACCTGCTGCCACATCGCTATCTCCCCAGTTCCTCACAGTCCGTGCGGATCCTGCGGTTCTGCATCCACCGAACGGCCAGGGTATCCGCAAAGGGCTTGATCAGTCGGTTGAACAGACCGTACTTCGCCTTGCCTGCGACCCTGGGGCGGTGGTGGACGGGCATCTCGATCACGCGAAAGCCCTGCATCCGGACCAGGGTCGGCAGGAACCGGTGCATGCCATGGAACCAGACCAGGTCGGCCAGGCACTCCCGTCTCATGACCTTCAGACCGCAGGCCGAGTCCCGGACCTGCTCCCGGGTAATCCGATTCCGCACGCCGTTGGCCACCTTGGAGGACACACGGCGAAGCCAGGTGTCATGCCTCTGGGCCCGCCAGCCGTTGACCATGTCGCATTCACCCGAGGAGACCCGGGCCAGCATCGCCGGCAGATCCGCGGGGTCGTTCTGGAGGTCCGCATCCAAGGTGGCGAGGGTCCGCCCCCTTGCATAACGGAGCCCTGCCGCCAGGGCGGACGACTGGCCGGACCGCTGCCTCATGCGGATCACGCGAAGGCACGGATGGCCGGCCCTCAGGGATCGAAGCAGGGTTGGAGTTGAGTCCGTGCTGGAGTCGTCGACCACGATGATCTCGTAGGCCTGACCCAGGGGGGACACAGCCGCCTCGATCTCCTCGACCAGGCGGACCACGTTCTCCTGCTCGTTGAAGGCCGGTGTCACCACGGACAGGGCGCACACACCACCCTCGGGTTCACCCCGTTGATTCATGCGGCCTGGCATCCGTGCATCTCCATCTCATCCAAGGACCCGATCTGCAGACCCTGTTCTCAGGGCCGGCAGGTGATTATCCCCGCACCCCCTGCCCGCGCCAAGATCACACCTGCATCCTGCGATCCGGCAACCGTGCTTTACTTCCCCCTGCCGCATGGGTAGCATAGTGGGTTCAGGTGACCCTCTGGACGACCAGGAGTGATTGAACGTCTCATGGCAAGAGAACTACCCAAGGTGTACGACCCGAAGGCCGTGGAGGGCCAGGTCAATGCGTTCTGGCTCGCCGGCCGCTTCTTTCACGCCCAGCCCCCTGTGGACGGCGAGGCCAAGACCTACACCATCGTGATCCCGCCTCCGAACGTGACCGCCGCCCTCCATCTGGGGCACGCCCTGAACAACACCCTGCAGGACGTCTTGATCCGGTTCCGCCGCATGCAGGGCCTGCGGACCTTGTGGATGCCCGGCACGGACCATGCCGGGATCGCCACGCAGACCGTGGTCGAGAAGCGGATCCTGGCCGAGGAAGGCAAGAGAAGGACGGACTTCGGGAGAGACCAGTTCGTGGCCCGCGTCCAGGCATGGAAGGACGAGTACGAGGCCACGATCCTGGGACAGCTCAAGGCCATGGGCTGCTCGTGCGACTGGGAGCGGACCCGGTTCACCATGGACGAGGTCTGCGCAAAGGCCGTGCGGGAGACCTTCTTCAGGCTCTTCAAGGACGGTCTGATCTACCGGGGCAAACGCCTGGTCAACTGGGACCCCGCCACGCAGACCGTGTTGGCGGACGATGAGGTCGAGCATCAGACCATCGCGGGCTTCTTCTGGTACATGAGGTACCCCCTGGTCGAGCCGGTCGTCCTCGACGGCGGGAAGGTCGAGCATGTCACGGTCGCCACGACCCGACCCGAGACCATGCTGGGGGACACGGCAGTGGCCATGAATCCGGCCGACCCGCGGGCCAAGGTCCTGGTGGGCAGGAAGGTCAGGCTGCCGATCGTGGGCCGGGTCATCCCCATCATCGCGGACGAGCACGTGGTCCTGCCGGATCCCAACAGCGAGGACGAGAAGGCCAGGTTTTCCACCGGCTTTCTGAAGGTCACACCCGCACACGACCCGGACGACTGGCAGATCGGCCAGCGCCACGGCCTGGCCGTGATCAACGTCATGGCGCCGGACGGGTCCATCAGCGACCGGCACGGGTGGGAGGACGCCACCGCCCCCGAGGCCCAGAACCTGATCGGCATGGACCGGTTCGAGGCACGCGAGGCCGTAGTCGAGTGGTTCCGCAATGAGAAGCTCCTCGAGGAGGTCCGCGAGTACTCCCACGAGGTGGGCCACTCCTATCGCAGCCACGTGCCCATAGAGCCGTACCTCTCGGACCAGTGGTACGTGGCGGTGAAGCGGCCTATCTCAGATCTCAGATCTCAGATCTCAGATTGGATTTCCGCACATCAGGATCTGATCGAGAAAAGGGACGGCGTAGAGTACCTCAAGGGCACGGATGCACCGGTCAATTCGTTGGCCGGCCTGGCCCTGGCCCCCCTGCTGGACGGCCGCCTGCGGTTCATCCCCGAGCGCTACGCCCGGACCTACCAGACCTGGCTGGAGAACCTCCGCGACTGGCCGATCAGCAGACAGCTCTGGTGGGGGCACCGGATCCCCGTGTGGTCAAGACCCGGTCAGCACGAGAACCGCTGCGAGTACGGCACGTGGAGCACCGTCGGCCAGAGCGACCAAGGCCCCGTCACCTACGCCTGCGTGAGGCCCGGTTTCGAGGAACTCGAAGGGGCTATGGAGTCGGAGGGTTGGGTCAGGGACGGCGACGTCCTGGACACCTGGTTCTCCTCTGCGCTGTGGCCGTTCAGCACCTTGGGCTGGCCCGACCCGTCGCCGGACCTGAAGGCCTTCTACCCCGGCGACGTCCTGTGCACGGCCCGGGAGATCATCACCCTCTGGGTCTCCAGGATGGTGATGATGGGCCAGTACTGCGCTGGGGACATCCCGTTCAAGGACGTGTACATCCACGCCATGATCCAGGATGGCCTGGGTCGAAAGATGTCCAAGAGCCTGGGCAACGGGATCGACCCCCTGGTGGCCATCGACAGCCACGGCGCGGACGCCATGCGATTCACCCTGGCCAGCATGACCACGGACACCCAGGACATCCGCATGCCTGTGGAGTCCATGAGGCTCCCCGACGGCAGGCAGGTCAACACCTCGCCCAAGTTCGACGTGGGGCGCAACTTCTGCAACAAGCTCTGGAACGCCTCACGGTTTGCGATGATGAACCTGGAGGGCATGGACCCGGCCGCCTTTGACCCGGCCCGCATGGACACGACCGACCGGTGGATCGTGTCCCGCCTGGCGGGCACGATCCGGGAGGTGACGCAGGGGATCGAACAGTTCCGGTTCAGCGAGCCGCTCAATCTGCTCTACCGCTTCTTCTGGAACGACCTGTGCGACTGGTACCTGGAGTGGGCCAAGCCCAAGATGGCGGACCCGGCAAGGCGGCCGGTCAGCCAGAATGTCCTGGCCTTTGTCCTGGACCAGACCTTCCGGCTGCTGCACCCCTTCCTCCCGTTCATCACGGAGGGGATCTTCCAGAATCTGAATGAACTGTGCCCTGTGCGGGGACTGAAGGGGATCGCTGAGGCCGCACCGGCCAAGGCCCTGACCCTGGCCCCATGGCCTCCGTGTCTCGACGCGATGATCGATCCGGCCATAGAGGCCAGGATCGAGCTGGTGCAGGGGGTCATCCGTGCAATCCGCGAGATCCGCAATGCACGCGCAATCCCGCCCGGGAGGCCGTTGAAGGTCTCGGCCAAGACGACGACGGAGAACGTGGAGGTCCTGACCCGGAACGCGGGCCTGATCCTGCAACTGGCGGTCCTGGACGGATTCCAGGTTGCGACTGCCATCGACAAGCCGGCCAACGCGGCGGTCGGCATGGCCGGGGCCGTGGAGGTCTTTGTCCACGACGCCGTGGACGTGGCAGCAGAGCGGCAGCGTCTGGAGAAACAGAGGCAACAGCTGCTGGCAGGGCTCAAGGGGGTGGAGGCCAAGCTGGGCAACGAGAGCTTCAGGGCCAAGGCCAAGCCCGAGGTCGTGGCCCAGACCGAGGCCAAACAGGCCGAGTTCCAGGCCCAGCTGGCGGCCGTGGAGAACCATTTGGCGGGACTGGCCGGCACGTAGCCGGGGAAATCTCAAATCTCAAATCTGAGATTGTGCATATGGATATTCCGGTCGAGCTCTCTCGGATCATCATCAACGAGTCCTCCGATCAGCAGTTGATCGTGCTCAAGGAGAAGGACGGAGAGCGGCAGCTGCCGATCGTGATCGGGATCGTGGAGATCTTCGCCATCGACCGCAGGCTCAAGGGCATCCAGACCCCCAGGCCCATGACCCATGACCTGTGTGCGGACATCATCGATCAGCTTGGGGCCGGCATCGAGAAGATCGTGATCCACGACCTCAGAAACCACACCTTCTTCGCCAAGATCTACCTCCACCGCGGCGATGAGGAGATGATTGTGGACTCGCGCCCGTCCGATGCCATCGCCCTGGGCGTGGCGACCGAGGCCCCGATCTTCGTGGCCGACCATGTCTTCGACCTGGCCGCGCAGTGACCCCGGACCGGGACGGTCCCCTTGGGCATTGCCAAGGTGGTCGTCCGCCGGTTAAATGACCGTCATGCACAGGAACGTCTCAATCATCGGCGACGGGGCCATGGGCACGGTGCTGGCCATGCTCCTCAGCGAGAAGCAGGACCCGGTCCGGATCTGGGGCTACGACGCACGGCAACTGGCTGACATCGAGCGTGCGAGGGAGAACACGAAGTTCCTGCCCGGCCACGCAATCCCCGAGTCCGTGGTCTTCGAGCCGCGGGACGATCGGATCCTGCAGGACGCGGACATGGTCGTGTCCGCGGTCCCGTGCCAGTATACGCGGGCGATCTGGAAGCGGCTCCGCAGCCGCTTCCGCGACGGCGTTCCCATCGTCTCGGTGACCAAGGGCATCGAGAACGGCACCCTCATGCGTCCGACGCAGATCCTGGCCGACGTGCTGGGGCCCAGGGTCCGGTGCGCCGTCCTGAGCGGGCCCACGATCGCCGACGAGCTGGCCCGGCGACTGCCGGCCAGCGCGTGCGTGGCCAGCCAGGACCCGGACTTTGCGCAGGCGGCCCAGCATACCTTCAACACGGACTGGTTCCGCGTGTACACCAACAGCGACGTCGTGGGGGTGGAGATGGCCTCGGCCTGCAAGAACGTCATCGCCATCGCCGCGGGGATCGTCGACGGCGTGGGGGCCGGCGACAATGCCAAGGCCGCTCTGCTCAGCCGAGGCCTGGCGGAGATCGGGCGTCTGGGCATCGCCTGCGGCGCTCGCCCGGAGACCTTCGCCGGACTGGCCGGACTGGGCGACCTGGTCACGACCTGCATCTCGCCGAAGGGCCGGAACCGGTCCTTCGGCGAGCAGATCGGCCAAGGCCGAACCGTCGGCCAGGCCCTGGCCTCCACCGAGTCCGTGGTGGAGGGCGTGGCCACCTGCGAGTCCGTGGCGGCCCTGGCCCGGCTCAAGGGTGTGGAGATGCCCATCACCGAGGCCGTGCACCAAGTCCTGTCCGAGCACAAGCCCGTGCGCCAGGCCATCCACGACCTGATGATCCGGCAGTTGAAGGCGGAGTCCTGAGCCCGGGACGGACAGGCGCCTTCTCGAACGGCGCCCCTGGCCGTGGAGCAGGGTCGCGACCGGGGCCGGGCCCCCTCAGGACAGCCTGCCCTTGAAGTCCTCGTAGGTGAACCGCCGCTGAACCCGCACCGCCCCCTGCTTGGGGTCGTACAGCACGATGTCCGGCAGGTTGATCCCGTTGAACATCGTGTTCTTGACCATGGTGTAGTGGGCCATGTCGTGGAACACGAGCCGGTCCCCGGGACGCAGGGGAGAATCGAACGAGTAATCGCCGATCACGTCGCCGGCCAGGCACGTGGGCCCGGCAAGCCTCCAGGTGTGGGCACGCTCACCCGGCATGCCCGCGCCCGTGATCTGGGGGCGGTACGGCATCTCCAGGACATCCGGCATATGGGCCGAGGCCGAGGTGTCCAGGAT
>JAGOQT010000145.1 GCA_018007255.1 Phycisphaerae bacterium
GGTATGGGTCAAGCACGTGACCTACAGCGGTGCGGATCCGGACATGACCTGGTACCGGATGCAGGCGGGTGCGCAGTTGCAGATCCGGGTTACGGATCCTGCGGCCTCCGGCACGGACGGGTTTGTGTTGGCCAGCGAGGTCTACGAGGTCACGGGCACAGAGCCCAATGCCCTCCCCAGTGCGACGACGAACAATGCTACGGGCACGGGGTTGTGGTTCCATGTGACGCTGGATGTCCCGGTTGCGCTGGCTCCGAACACCCTGTACGGTTTTGACCTGACGAGTCTTTCGGGTCTGTCCGGGGTGCTGTTCTTTGAGAGTGCCGGCATGCGTGACGACGCAGTGGTCGGTGGCAATCCGTATGCGGACGGTGCGGCGTATGTGAGCGGCGCAGCGGGCGTGGCGGACGATCTGATGACCGCGGCCCCGGGCGACCACGTGTTCGTGGTCGAACTGGCCGAGGCGGTCCCGGCTCCGGTCAAGTACCCCGTCGTGATCAGCGACTTTGAAGACGGTTTCGACGGCTGGGGCTCCCAGGATGGCTGGCGGGTGGGTGTCCTCTCGTTGAGCGCCACAGGTGCGACTGAGGGCGTCCAGGCCATGCTGGTCGAGGGGAATGGCGGCTGGCAACAGATGGCGATGATCAACCTCAAGCCCTTTGCAGCGGCCCTGAGCAACCCGGGTGTCTTGATTGCGGCGGATGTGACGGCCTTCCCGGCCGACATGACCACCCCCTGGATGCAGGTGGAGATGGTCCTGAACGGCGCGGCCCCGATCGGCTGGTCCGGTCTCGGCGGCAAGGGGGTCACGCTGGACGGCCAGACCCAGACGCTGACGTGGGCGCTCTCGGATGCCACGGTCGAGAAGATCGCCGCGGGAGTCGAGGGCCTCGAGTACTTTGAGCTGGTGCTCGTGTCGAACATGGACGGCGCGTCGGTGGCCAAGTTCTACATCGACAACGTGCGGGTGATCAAGAAGCCCAAGGTGATCTTTGTCACCAGTATCAAGGACGTAGACAAGAACGGCGTCCAGGACGACCAGAGCTGGGTGGACTGGCTCACGGCCAACGGGTATGACGTGGATGCCCGTCCGGACAACTGGATTGACCCTCTGGATGCCAACGAGATCGCAGAGCTGAACGCCGCGGACCTGATCATCGCCAGCCGGGGCATGGCCACGGACAAGTATGACGGGACCGAGACGGCCAAGTGGAACGGCGTGACCACGCCGATCATCAGCACCAATGCGTGGATGATCCGTAACAATCGCTGGAAGTGGATGAACTCGAGCTCTGCCAACAAGGATGCGGGCGCCCCGCTCATGCAGGTCCTGGATGCAAGCCACCCGGTCTTTGCGGATGTGGTCCTGGATGCCAACGGCCTGGTAGCGGTCCTGGACCCGAATGCAGGGTCCGGTCATACCTCGTTCCTGACGGATTACCTGGATCCGGGCAACGGCACGCTGCTTGCTCAGACCGTACCGGGTGTCTACACCACGGCCTGGATCGTGGAGTGGGCTGCCGGTGTGGAGTACTACGCCGGTGCAGTAGAGGTGGCCGGCGGCAGGCGGATGGTGTTCATGGCCGGCACCCAGGACGGTGACTCGGGAACCGGTTACAGCGTTCCGGACGGCAACTTCGCGCCCGTGGGCGTGTTCAACCTGAATGCAGCGGGCCAGAAGATGTTCCTGAACGCCATGAAGTACATGATGGCCCCGCTGCCCCCGGCCCCTGTGGAGATCCCGTTGGTGAATCCGAGCTTTGAGGATCCCAATGTGGGCAAGATCAAGGGCTGGAATGGCGAAGGCGTTGCGGGCACCCCGGCTGTGGACATCCCGGGCTGGGCCAGTGATCTGGCCCCTGCAGACTCGGGTATCGAGCAGGGATGGGGTGCTACGGACGGGACCTGGTCGGCCTTCCTGATGAGCGGGGACCCGTTTGTGTACCAGTTGACCGAGTATGTGATCCAGGCTGGGGACGTGTTCACGCTCCAGGTGGATGCGAAGAACAACTGGGCGGCCACGAAGTTCATGATGATCATCTATTATGACGAGATGGGCCTGGCCCTTCCCGTGGCGACCCAGGAGGTGGACCTGACGGACGCGATGCAGACGTTTACCCTGACGTTCGAGGCGGACACGGCCTTGGACTGCGTGGGCAAGCGGATCGGCATCGAGTTTGCCAATTCGACTCCGGTTGCGGGTGGGTCCTGGATGGGCTTCGACCGGATCAGTCTGTCGGTGTTGTCTGCCGAGTAGAGGTTCGTGTAGTCTGGAGTCCTAGGTCCTTTTGGGGCCCATGGACTGCAAGAGATGCATGCTCTTTGCGGGGCCTGTACCGAGAGGTACGGGCCCCGTCTCTTGTGTGTGGCCGGGGCGCCCCAGTGAGCGGGCTAAGGACCTGTGTAGAAGTAGCCTGTCGATTTACCATCTCATCTTCGGGCCATCTTGGGCCGCGTCTCAATCGCGAGATCCTCGACGTAGAAGGGCACTACGCCTCCGGTCTCGCTCAATCGTCGCGTCCCAACCTGACCCAAATCTGAGCGGCAAATGATCAGGTTATTTCTACACAGGTCCTAAAACTCCTGCAGACCCCTGGGCTTGGGATGGGTCTTGAGGAAGTCCAGGACTTTGGTCTGGTAGTCCTCCTTGCCGATTCGGAGGCCGCTTCCGGGACGGGCGGAGGCGATCGCCTGTTTCAGGTAGGCGATGCGGTTCTCGTGCGAGGGGTGCGTGGAGAGGAACTCGACCGGCTGGATCCTGTTCAGGTCGTGGAGCATCTGCATGGTCCGGACCATGCCATTGGGGTCATACCCGGCTGTCGTCATGTAGTCCAGGCCGCCCAGATCCGCTTCCCTCTCGTCCTGGCGGCTGTAGCGCAGCATGAGGACCTGTCCGGTCAACTGGGCCGCGCTGAAGACCCGGGGGTCGACCTCGCCCGACGCGGCCCCCACCGCTGCGGCCAGAAGACCGGCGTTCAGGAGCTTCTGCTTGCTCAGGGCCACGGCCGTGTCCCGTGCCACGACATGCACGGTCTCGTGGGCGAGGATGCCGGCCAACTCGGCCTCGGAGGTGAGCTTCTCCAAGAGGCCTCGTGTGATGTACACGGTGCCGCCGGGCAGGGCGAAGGCGTTGACCATGGTGTGTTCCACTACCCGGTAGCTGTACTCCCAATCCGGGTGGTCGCTGAAGCAGGCGACTCGCTGGCCGACCCGGTCGATGTACCGCTGGAGGGCCTCGTTGGGGATCGGACCGCGGAGCGCGGCCTCCACCTCGGGCGCGATCCGGGCGCCCAGGGCCCTCTCCTCCTCCACAGACATGAACAAGGGCTCCTCGGCGCCGGTCAGCGGATTGACTGCACACCCGCCGGTCATCAGGCCCAGGGCGGCGGCCACGAGCACACAGAGTCCCCTGGTCCCAGACACCGCCCTTGCTCCTGTCCGATTGGAGTCCAGACCCATTCTTGACCATCCCTTCCCGTGTGCGGTAGCGCCTGTATCCGGGCGCGGATCGTCCCCTGGTGCGGACCTGTCCCCGGGCCGGGATCGGGCCGTCACGAGCCCCGCTTGGGCTTGATGAGGCCGGTCATGGCCGATCCGATCAGGAGCAGGACGCCCGCGGTGACGAACGACGAGGTGTAGCTGCCGCCGCTCCTCTCCGTGAGCATCTGCTGGACGCGGGACAACACGAATCCGCCCATGCCCCAGGCCGTGAACAGGATGCCGTAGTTGACCCCGAAGCTCCTGAGGCCCCACAGGTCCTTCGCGAAGGACGGGAACAGGGAGAGGTTCGCCCCGTAGTTGGCCCCGATCAGGGCCGCCACCACCACGATGACCAGAGGGACCATGTCCTTGGACCCAGTCACGGGGATGGCGACGAACATCAGGGCTGCCTGGATCAGGAGGACCAGCAGCAGGGTGTGGCGACGTCCGATCCGGTCCGAGAGCATGCCGGCCAGGATCCGGCCCGCGGCATTGCCCACAGCCAGCACGGCCACGGCCACGAACGCGGCGTGGCCCATGCTCTTCTTGGCCATACCGCTGACGCTGCTGATGACCATCAGGCCCGCGCCCGCCCCGATGAAGTAGATGGCCCAGAGCACCCAGAACATGGGGGTCCTGAGGACCTGTCCGGGCGTGAGACCGGGTGCCGCGGGCTTGGCTGCCGCGCCGGACGCACCGCCCCCGGCCGCCCATCCGGCGGGCGGGTTCCGCAGCAACAGGGACAGGAGGCAGACCACCACGACAAAGGCGATCCCGTAGAACTTGGCCGCGTGGAGCACCCCGCCGTGGCTGAGCAGGTACGTGGTCAGCGGGGCGATGTAGACCGAGGCCAGGCCGAAGCCCCCCACCACCAGGCCCGCGATCAGGCCCGTCTTGGACGGTGGGAACCACTTGAGGGCAGGGGGGGTGGCCGCGGAGTAGCCGAACCCGATCCCCGCCCCGGCCAGCACGCCGAACCCGATGACCCAGGCCCGGTAGTCGGTCGTGCGCGAGGCGATGAGGAATCCCGCCCCGACCAGCAGCCCCCCGATGAAGGCGGTGATCCGCGGGCCCAGCCGGTCCTGGCAGCGGCCCGCCAGGATCATCGCGAAGGCGAACACGAGGCAGCAGACCGAGTAGGGATCGTTGAGCGTCTTGGGATCCCAGCCGAAGTCCTTCTCGATGCCCCCTTTGAACACGCTCCACGCGTACAGCACGCCCAGGGCCAGGTTGATGCCGATCCCCGCAAAGGTGACGGTCCACCCGCGGTTCGCCGCAGCGGCCCGGGCCACATCGGTCTGATCCGCCATACCGATTCCTCTCAAAACCAGGCCGGACGCATGGGTTGCATGCGTCCGGCGGTTGAAACGATGACGGGCAAGGGTTACTTGCCGCGTCCCTTCACCAGTTTGTCCACGACACTCGGGTCGGCCAGGGTCGTGATGTCGCCGAGGTTGTCCGTGCTGTTCTCGGCGATCTTCCGAAGAATTCGTCGCATGATCTTGCCCGAACGGGTCTTGGGAAGCCCGTCGGCGAACTGGATCACATCTGGGGTGGCGATGGGCCCGATCTCCTTGCGGACGTGCGCAACGAGTTCCTTCTTGAGCTCCTCGCTCTCGTGGATGCCCTCCTTGAGGGTCACGAAGGCGTACAGGGCCTGGCCCTTCACCTCGTGGGGCATGGGACACACGGCCGCCTCGGCCACCTTGGGGTGGCAGACCAGGGCGCTCTCCACCTCGGCGGTGCCGATGCGGTGTCCGGACACGTTGACCACATCGTCGATCCGGCCCATGAGCCAGTAGTCCCCGTCCTGGTCGATGCGGCACCCGTCGCCCGTGAAGTACATGTTGTCGTACATGGTGAAGTAGGTGTCGATGAACCGCTCGTGGTCGCCCCACATGGTCCGCATCATGCCCGGCCAGGGCCTGCGGATGCAGAGCTTGCCGCCCTCGTTGGGTCCGCACATCGTGCCGTCGTCCCGCAGCACGACCGGGTCCACTCCGAAGAACGGGCGGCTGGCGCTGCCGGGCTTGAGCGTGTGGGCCCCGGGCAGCGGCTCGATCATGAAGCCCCCGGTCTCGGTCTGCCACCAGGTGTCCACGATCGGGCATCGCTTGCGCCCGATCTTCTCGTAGTACCAGATCCAGGCCTCGGGGTTGATCGGCTCGCCGACCGTGCCCAGGATGCGGAGCTTGTCGAGCTTGTACTTGGCCGGCCAATCGTCGCCCAGGCGCATGAGGGCGCGGATGGCGGTGGGGGCCGTGTAGAACACGGTTACGCCGAACTTGTCGCAGATCTGCCAGAACCGCCCGGCGTCCGGATACGTGGGGATGCCCTCGAACATCAGGCTGGTCGCCCCGTTGACCAGGGGGGCGTACACGATGTAGCTGTGGCCGGTGACCCAGCCGATGTCGGCCGTGCACCAGAAGAGGTCGTCGTCGTGGATATCGAAGGCCAGCTTGTGCGTCAGGGCCACGTGCAGGAGGTACCCGGCCGTGGTGTGGACCACGCCCTTGGGCTTTCCCGTGGACCCGGACGTGTAGAGGATGAACAGGGGGTCTTCCGCGTTCATCTTTTCCGGTGTGCACGCGTCCGAGGCCTTGGCCATCTCCTCGTGGTACCAGAAGTCCCTGCCCTTCTGCATCGGACAGGGCTCCTCCGCGACCTTGACCACGATCACGGTCTCGACCGTGGGGGTCTTCTTGAGGGCCGCGTCGGCAATGGTCTTGAGGCCGATGTGCTTGCCGCCGCGCAGGGACACGTTCGAGGTGATCAGCATCTTGCAGTCCGAGTCGTTGACGCGGTCGCTGATCGCCTCCGCGCTGAACCCCCCGAAGATCACCGAGTGGATCGCGCCGATGCGGGTGCAGGCCAGCATGGCGATCGGGAGCTCGGGCACCATGGGCATGTACACGGCGACCCGGTCCCCTCTCCGAATGCCCTTGGTCTTGAGGACGTTGGCGAACTTGCAGACCTCCTTGTGGAGCTGCTCATAGGTGAACTTCTTGACTTGGCGGTCGTCGTCGCCTTGCCAGACGAGGGCGGTCTTCTTCGCGATGGGCGTGCCCAGGTGTCGATCCAGGCAGTTGACCGAGACGTTCAACTGCCCGTCCGCGAACCAGGTGTGCTCGATCCTGCGGGCCTTGGTGTCCCAGGTGTACTCCAGGCTCCGGGTGGGCGTCTTGTACCAGGTCAGTGCCTTGGCCTGTTCCAGCCAGAAGCTGTCCGGGTCGTTGAGGGACTGATCCCACATCTTCTGATACTGGGCCATGCTGCCGACATGCGCCCTGGCCTGAACGGCCTTGGGGGGCGGGAAGGTCCGGGTTTCGCTCATCAGGGAGGTGATCGCCTTCTTTTCTGCCATGCCTTTCTCCTTCTTCACGGTCTTGGTGTGGAGCGGGCCTCTTCGAGGCTGTCCCCATGGCTGCACGCCACGTTGACCTGATGGCCCATGAGTCCGATGGCCGGTTGATCCTCCCGTGCACTCGCGAAACCAGGAGCCGGTCCGCACTGCCGCACCGGCGGATCCATTCGTAGAGCGGGGATTCTAAGGATGCCCGGGCGGGCTGTCAACGGAAAAAAGCCGGTCCCGCCCAGCCGCTCAGCCGAACAAGGCCTCGACAAAGGACTCGGGGTCGAACTCCGCGATCGCGTCGGGCTTCTCGCCCAGACCCACGAACTTGACCGGGATGTCGAGCTGGTCCTTGATGGCGATCACGATCCCGCCGCGGGCCGTGCCGTCCAGCTTGGCCAGGAAGATCCCCGTGACCTGGATGGCCTCAGTGAAGAGCCGGGCCTGGGAGATCGCATTCTGACCGGTCGTGGCGTCCAGCACCAGGAGGACCTCGTGCGGGGCCCCGGGGATCCGCCGGGTCACCACGTCGCGGATCTTGGTCAGTTGCCGCATCAAGTCCTTCTGGGTGTGCAGGCGGCCGGCCGTGTCGAGGATCAGGAAGTCCGTACCCCGGGCCAGGGCAGCCTCGCAGGCGTCGTAGGCCACGGCAGCCGGGTCCGAGCCGCTGGCGTGCTTGACAATCTGCACGCCGATCCGCTCTGCCCAGATGCTTAGTTGCTCGACCGCAGCGGCCCGGAAGGTGTCGCACGCGGCCACGATCACCTTCTTGTCGTTGCGGCTGAGGATGTACGCCAGCTTGGCGATGCTCGTGGTCTTGCCCGTGCCGTTGACCCCTGCCACGAGGATGACCGTAGGTCCCGTCGCGGCCATGCGCAACTGCCGGTCCGCATCCGGCCAGTACCCCTTGATGTGCGCCTTGAGGAAGGGCAGGACCTCGTCTCCCGTGGCCACCTCGCGTTTTCGGTAGGCCTCCCGCAGGTCGGCGATCAGACGGGCCGTGGTCTCCACCCCGATGTCGTCCCGGATCAGCGTCTCCTCCAGCTCATCGAGGAGCTGCTCGTCGATCTTGCGTCCCAGGCTCAAAACCGTGGACAGCGACGAGGCGATCTGCTGTCGCGTCTTGCCCAGCCGCTCCTTGATGTACTGCGTGGTCTTTGAGAAGAACCCCATGCGATCAACTCCTCAAGGTACGGGTCGTCCGGAACCCGGCGAAGGCATCCCTGTCTGGAGGGCCATTCTTGGGCAGGGGCGGGGAGAAGTCAAGCCCGGCCTGGCCGGCTCCGCGGCCCACCGACCGGAGGGATCGGGCCCTTACTCAGGACTCAGGACTCAGAATTCAGAATCCGGAATCCGGAAGCCGGAAGCTAAGAGCCAGAACTCAGAAGCCAGAATCCAGAAGCCAGAATCCAGAGGCCGGAAGAGGGCGCCCTTGCGTTCCGCCGGGGGTGCGGTAGCATGGGGTCGACATGGGCATGATGAGCGACAAGGCGGAGGAGAGGTGGGAGGCCAAGACATGGTGACACCTGGTGCAGCCTGCGATTTCATCGACGAGCGGGTCGTGTTCGAGACCCTGGCGGCCTGCCGCACACCGGACAGCGCAAGGGTCCGGGAGGTCCTGAGCAAGGGCCTGAACCTGAAGGGCTTGGCCGCTGAAGAGGTGGCCGTGCTGATGCAGATCAGCGACCCGGGGCTCCTGTCCGAGCTGTTCGACGCGGCCCGGCAGGTCAAGGACCGGATCTACGGAAAGCGGTTGGTGGTCTTCGCTCCGCTCTATGTCTCCAACCTGTGTGCAAACGAGTGCCTCTACTGTGCGTTCCGTGCGAGGAACAAGGCCGTCCATCGCCGTGTGCTGACCCAGGACGAGATCGGCCTGGAGGTCAGGACGCTCATCGGGCAGGGCCACAAACGGATCCTGCTCGTGGCCGGCGAGGCCTACCCGCAGGAGGGCTTCCCGTACGTGCTCCGGTCGGTGGAGACGATCTATGCCACGTCCAGCGGGTCCGGCGAGATCCGCCGGGTCAACGTCAACATCGCCCCGTTGACCGTGGAGGAGTTCAGGGACTTGAAGCAGGCCCGGATCGGGACCTATCAGCTCTTCCAGGAGACCTATCACCGCCAGACCTACGCGGCCGTGCACGTGCAGGGCAAGAAGAGGGACTACGACTGGCGGATCACGGCCCTGGACCGGGCCATGGAGGCGAGGATCGACGACGTGGGGATCGGCGTGCTCTTCGGCCTGTTCGATTGGCGGTTCGAGATCCTGGCCATGATGCAGCACATCCGGCACCTGGAGCACCGGTTCGGCGTGGGTCCCCACACGATCAGCGTGCCCAGGCTCGAGCCGGCGACGGGGTCCGACTTGGCCGCGCATCCGCCCAAGCCGGTCTCGGACGTCGACTTCCGGAAGATCGTGGCGATCCTGCGGATCGCGGTCCCGTACACGGGGATCATCATGTCCACGCGGGAGATGCCCAACATCCGCCGCGAGACCTTTGCCCTGGGCGTGTCCCAGATCTCGGCGGGCAGCCGCACGAATCCCGGCGGGTACTCGGCGTCCGAGCAGCCAGACGCCAGCCAGTTCTCGCTCGGCGACCACAGGCCGCTCGACGAGGTCATCCGCGACGTGGCCGCGCTGGGGTACATCCCGTCGTTCTGCACGGCCTGCTACAGGCTCGGGCGCACGGGCCGCGACTTCATGGATCTGGCCAAGCCGGGCGAGATCAAGAACCACTGCGACCCCAACGCCCTGTCCACGTTC
>JAGOQT010000146.1 GCA_018007255.1 Phycisphaerae bacterium
ACCTGAGTCGCTCTGCGCGTTGAACCTCCGTGCCGCACCAGACCCATCAACCGATCCCCGGCTGCCGAGAAAGACTGTCGCAGGACGAACTTGCTACTCTGTTTGTATCAGACAGCAGGGTCCAGATCAAGGGAAATCCCATGCTCGACGGAAACGCCCTGTCTTGTGTCTGGGCCCTGGCAGACCCTCCGGACACGAGGCAGACAGTCTGACCCCATGGGCGAAGACGTAATCCCTTTCTCTGAATAGAACTACGGCCCCACGCGGGTCCGGGTGTGTTCGGCGAGCACAGGGAGGCGGACAGCCCGCGGTGCTCCGGCCTTCTCGATCCCTCGAAAGTGCTTGGTATTCGAGCCCCAGCTGTGCTACAAGCCCTGCATGAGGAACCGGACGAGACTTGTGCTGGTCGGCGTGGGGGTGGGCATGGCGATGTTCATGTGTGACGGGGTGGCCGGTTCGCTGGGCTCACAGCCGGTGGGGGACGTCCGTCAGGCGGACCCAGTGTCAGGGATGGCGCTGCCCATGGAGATCCCGATTGTCATCGTCAAGTACTTCCCGGTCCACGGCGACAGGATCGACATCCGGGTCACGGGCGACTGGGGCGAGTCGTTGGAGACCGCGCGGAGGAAGACCGAGCGGATCGCGAGGGAGGCCATGGCTGCCCTTGAGGAGGGCTCTCGCTACCATGGCTACAAGGATCTGCAGGCCAGGCCCAGCCTCCGCTACAGGGTCCTGGCCGTCCAAGAGGTCTTGCAGCCCATGCCCCTCAGGCCCAAGCGGCCCGGGGATCGGGTTCCGCTGCCCGACTACGCCAGGATCATGGCGGACCTGGACATCCACAGGTGGGTGCAGGACCGGGGGGCCAAGGAGGTCTGGCTCTTCGCCTATCACGGCGATGTCGTGGGTCTGTGGGAATCGAACATGTCCAGCCCGTTTGGGGACGTGAGCAACTCCAACCGCGATGGAGGCGACCTGCCTGTTCTGGACCGCACGTACACGGTCTACCACTTCAACTACCAGCGGGACGTGGCCGAGGCGGTGGAGAACCACGTGCATCAGATCGAGCACCTGCTCAACCATGTCGACGGGCGAGAGTCTGCGCCCCCGGAGAGGTGGCCGGACCTCCTGTTCTGGGGCAAGTTCGTGGGCAGCGATCGCTCGCACAAGATGGTGCCCGTGACGACGCAGGACGGCCGGCCCGTGTACCGATGCGGCTGGACGCACTATGCCCCCAACAGCGAGCACGACTATGACTGGGCGAATCCTCGGGCCGTGGAGACAGATATCGAGGACTGGCGGCCGGAGGGGATCGGCCGGACGCGGACCCTCAACTGCGAGCGGTGGCAGTGCAAGGACCTGAACTGGAAGATCTACTGGATGCAGAACCTCCCAGGCGAGGGTCACGGCCTGGCGTACCGAGGCAGGCCTCTGACCAACTGGTGGCTCTTCAAGGGCGACTGGGACTACGCGATGCGACACCGGATCGGTCTGGTTGCGCTCAGTCCAGAACCACCTCGTCCTGATACGCCGGGACCTGGATCTGCCAGCCGGTCTGCTCCTTGAGATAGTCCCGGAACCGCAGGGCAGATCCCGATTCGCCGTGCACGATGAACACGCCGCGGGGCGGCCGCTTGAGGGCCTTGAGCCAGGCCAGTAGCTCGGTTTTGTCCGCGTGGCCCGAGAACCCCTGGATCTGGGCGATCTGGGCCCTGACGGGATAGACCTGGCCCAGGATCCGGACCTCCTTCCTGCCGTCCACGATCAGCCTGCCCAGGGTCCCCTCCGCCTGGTACCCCACAAACATGACTGTGCTTTCCGGCCTGGTGATGTTGTTGACCAGATGATGCTTGATTCGGCCCGCAGTGCACATGCCGGATCCGGCGATGACCATGATCGTGCCCTGGATGTGATTGATTGCCTTGGACTCGTCCGCAGTGCCAGTGATCCTCAGGCCCGGGAAGGTCAGCGCGGACCCGTGCGTCCGGATGAACTGGGTCACCTCCTGGTCAAAGAGCTCGCGGTGCCTCTGAAAGACCTTGAGGATGTCGGAGGCCATAGGGCTGTCCAGGAACACGAAGAGGTGGGGGATCGCGTCCTCCGTGAGGAGTTCATTGACGTAGTACAACAGCTCCTGCGACCGCTCCAGGGCGAAGCTGGGCACCACGACATTCCCGCCGGCCTGACGGGTGCGGTTGATGACCTTGGCGATCTGCGTCTTGATGTCCCGGGGCTGGGCGTGCACCCGGTCGCCATACGTGGACTCGACCAGGACGTAGTCTGCCTCCTCCACGAGGGCGGGATCTCGCACAATGGGCCGGTCCGGTCGACCGATGTCCCCAGAGAACAGGACGCTCCTCGCCTGGCCGTCCACGTGCGCGGTGAGCTTGACGATGGCGGAACCCAGGACGTGGCCGGCCTCGCACAGCCTGGCCTCAACCCCTGGGGCGACCGCCAGGGTCTGCTGATATCGCACGGGGTGAAAAAGGGGCCCGCAGGCCTCCACGTCCTCGGCTGTGTACAGGGGCACGACCGGGTAGGGCCCTTGGCGGTTCTCCCTCTTGTGCCGCCTTCGCTTGAACTCCGCGTCTTCGGCCTGGATGCGGGCCGAGTCCATCAGGATGATCCGGGCGATCTCGGCTGTGGCGGCCGTACAGTAGATCTTGCCGTGAAAGCCGTCCTTGACCAGTTTAGGCAGGAGCCCGCAGTGGTCCAGGTGGGCGTGTGTCAGGACCACCGCATCAATCGACTCCGGGGGCACCGGCAGGGGATCCCAGTTCCGGCCACGGAACTGGCGCTCCTGGTACAGCCCACAGTCGACCATGACCCTGGACCCGTTGACCTCCAAGAGGTGACGCGAGCCGGTGACGTTCTGGGCGGCCCCCAGGAAGCGCAGTTTCATGGGCATGGTTCTTGCGACCCTTTCAGATTCCCAGGACTCGAGCCCCCGGCCGGCCGTTCGTGGGGGATGTCGGATCCGATGGGGTTCAACACCCGGGCCTAATCGATCCGAATGGCTCCGACCGGGCACTCCTCGGCAGCCTGCTCCACGGCCTTCGCATGCTCAACAGGGACCTCCTCAACGGCGATCTGGGCCATGTCGGGTCCCATCTCAAAGACCTCGGGACAGGTGTCGCAGCACAGTCCGCAACTCGTGCAGGTATCGTCTATGGAGACCCTCATGACTTCTTCCCTGGTCCTGTCTGCCCTGTTCGCCCCGGCGGGCCTCTTCGTCCCGGGGCCTTCCAGAGTGAAGAGTACCCCCGTTTTCAAACGACCGTCAACAGAAAAATCCTGCGGTACGGCAAGCCGTGATGGGTTGACAGAAGGGGGTGCCGGCGTGTATACTCCTCTAGGTTGTTCAAGACGATACGTCGCTCATGGAGGTGCCTTATGAGCGCTGAGCCTGAGGGCCGCCTGCAGCACTATCGGTGGCATATCCTCGCCATCCTTGCCATCGCCTTGCCCGTGTCTCTGTGGATTGCGCTGGGCAGCCGATCCGGACAGTCCGGTCCGGGCCCGGGCTGGCTTTGGGTCGCGTCCCTGCTGCTGGGCGGATCGGTCGTGTTCCTCCTGGCCTACGTGTGCACGCTGATCTCCGGTCTCAAGCACAGCACCACCAAGCTGGAGGAGGTCAGCCAGGCCCTGGCGAGGATCGGCGACCGTCTCGAGGAGCTGTGTCAGAGCACCCGGCTGAGCGAAAAGGCCAAGGCGATTGCCTTCCGCGATGCGGAGAGGGCCTCCCTGCAGGAAGCGGTGCGCCAGAAGCTGTACGCCGGAGACTACGAGGCGGCCTACGAGCTGATTGATGAGATTGGCCGCCGGTCCGAGTACCCTGAGATGGCCGAGCAGCTTCGCCGCCAGGCCGACAAGCACCGGCAGTCCGTTCGAGACGAGAAGATCGAGCCCGTGATCGCGCAGATCGAGGAGCTGCTGGACGTGAGCCAGTGGTCCAAGGCTACGGTGCAGATCGAGGGGCTGATCAAGGCCTATCCGGATTCCGAGCGGGCCCGGTCCATGCGCCAGCGGCTCCATGTCAAGAGGGAGGAAAAGAAGAAGGCTCTGCTCTCGGCCTGGGATGACGCGGTCAATCGCCAGGACACGGATCAGAGTCTGCAGGTCCTCGAGGAGCTCGATCGATACCTGACCTCGAACGAGGCCCTGGCCCTCCAGGAGGCGGCCAAGGACGTGTTCCGTACCCGATTGCACAACCTCGGCGTCAAGTTCTCATTGGCCGTGTCGGACCGCAACTGGGTCGAGGCCCTGGAGGCAGGGCAGCGAATCATCTCAGACTTCCCAAACAGCCGCATGGCGGACGAGATCCGGGGCAAGCTGGACGTCCTGAGACAGAACGTCCAACTGACCGTGTAGCCTCGCTTCACGCCCGGACCGTGTGGGGGGCCGAGGAGATCCAGGCCGTGCGTGCGGATCTCTTCTGTCGAGGGCCGATGACGGACCTGTGGTCCACGGAACAGACTCGTGCCTTTCCAACGGCGAAGTAGACGGTGGACCCATACCCGGGGGCCATCGCACGCGCGATCCGGCCGAGAACGCGTGCGCACCATGGCAACGGCCGCCCCAAACGCCTCCGTTCGGGCTACTCCTCAGACGTCCCCTTCCTTGCCGGTTGACGTGGAGACCACGCCGGGGTACCGTGTGCCCAGGGGGTTTCTGTCGGGAGGGGCAGGACGGTTGACGGTTCGTTGAACAGTGGAGTCACAAAATGCTGGATCAGATCGAAGCCTACATCGCGGCCCACAGAGATCGGTTTCTCGACGAACTCAAGCAGTGGCTGCGGTTCCCGTCCGTGAGCGCCCAGCGGGACCATGACACCGATACCCTGGCCTGCGCGGAATGGATCAAGGACCACTTGGGCGGGCTCGGACTGGAGGTGCGGCTCATCGACCGCGGGGGCAAGCCCATTGTGTGGGCCCGGGCCCAAGGCAAGGCCGGCCGGCCGGCCGTGATCTACGGCCACTATGATGTGCAGCCGGAGGAGCCGGTGGATCAGTGGAAGACGCGGCCGTTTGAACCGGTGATCCAGGAGGGTTTCATCTGTGCGCGGGGTGCGAGCGACGACAAGGGGCAGGTCTTCGCCCATGTCAAGGCCGTGGAGGCCCTGCTCCGCACTGGGAGCCCGCTCCCGTGCGACATCGTCTTCCTCTTGGAGGGGGAGGAGGAGTGCGGGGGGGACGCCCTGCCTCGGTACATCCGGGAGGAAAAGGACCTGCGCCCACGGGCCGTGATCGTGTCCGACAGCAGCATGTACGACGAGCGGACCCCGGCCATGACCTACGGCCTGCGGGGCATAGCCGCCCTCGAGATCACGCTGCGGGGGCCGGCCAAGGACGTGCACTCCGGCTCCTATGGAGGGGCTGTGGCCAACCCGGCGGTTGTCCTTTCCCGTCTGATCGCCCAGTGTATCGGCCCTGACGGCAAGATCCTTGTGCCCGGTCTATACGACGACGTGGTCCCTGTTCGAGCCTGGGAGAAGGAGAATCTCCAGAGGCTCGCGTTCGACGACGAGGTCCTCAAACGGGAGCTGGCCGTGCCCCACCTCTTCGGGGAGGACGGGTACTCCACGCTCGAGCGGCTGTGGGCCCGACCCACCTTTGAGATCAACGGCCTGTTCGGCGGATATACGGGGCAGGGCGCCAAGACGATCGTGCCCGCCTCTGCCACGGCCAAAGTCAGCCTGCGATTGGTTCCCAGGCAGGACCCGGCCAAGGTCCGGAGCCTCGTCTTGGACCACATCCGATCGATCTGTCCCAACACGGTCCGCCTGGAGATCTCGGCCGGCCACTCCAGCCCGCCCGTGCTGTTCGACGTGAAGGACCCGGCCATACGGGCCGCGCAGAAGGCCCTTCGTTTCGGGTTCGGCGCTGAGCCCGTGTTCATCCGGTGCGGTGGATCGATCCCCGTGGTCAACACCTTTGTGGAGGAGTGGGGGTGTCCGGTGCTGTTGATGGGGTTCGGCCTGGACAGCGACGGGGCCCACAGCCCCAACGAACGGTTCAAGGTCGACAGCTTCTTCAAGGGCGCCAGGGCCTCGGCCCACCTGCTTTCGAACATGTGAGCAGGGCCAAGCGGGCGATCGGATTCACTTCGCGGCCCTGGGGGCCGCTCGTGGCGCCAAGGGCGTCGCCCGACGAAGCGTCTCGCTTCGCGATCCGCCGTCGGCTCTCATCCGCCCGCCCGCAAACAACAGGCCCCACCTTGCGGTGGGGCCAAGCGGGCGATCGGATTCGAACCGACGACGTCCAGCTTGGGAAGCTGAGTGCTGATCCTCGACAACCCTCTGGTCTGTCTACACTTACAGAAACCGTATCCTGCCCGGGTGTCAAAAAAGGTGCTCAGTCTTCGTCCCTGCCTGACCAGGACGGCCCCGCCAGGCGAGCAGCTCAAGCCCTGGATGCCCCTGATCTGGCTGAGGTCATAGCAGCATGGCCGAGGCTGCCCGAACACATCAAGGCGGCGATCCAAGCCCTCATTCATCCCCGCGTTCAAGGAGAAGAACGATGACCGTCTCACAGAAACAACTGGAAGCTAACCGTAGGAATGCACAGAAGGGCGGTGTGAAGACGCCCGAGGGGAAGGCTATCACCCGCTACAATGCCCTCAAGCATGGCCTACTCGCCAAGGAGGTGGTCATCGCTGTGGGCGACGGTGCCGAGGACGCGGAGGCATTCGCAGATCTACTGGGTGATCTCAAGACCGAACTCAAGCCGACTGGGACCCTGGAGGAGATGTTCATGGAGAAGATCGCCGTCTCCTACTGGCGGCTGATGCGTGCCTGCCGGTATGAGGCCGGGGCCATCCGGTCCGAGTTGGATGATGCAGCCCGCGACTTCTACGCCGAGACAGGCTGGAGTAGCCAGCCAAAGAGCAGGCCTGACGAAGAGATAGACCACGCCGTCCAGGGGGAGAGAGAGGCTATGGAATCGTTGGAGCAAGAGAAGAGGGACCTCGCCTGCCTGTGCAAGGAGGGAAAGGCCTTGGAGGAGGTGTACGACCGCCAGGAGATCTGGGAGTGCCTGGTTGAGGACGTCTACGACCACTCCGACGATGACGAGGACCTTGGAGATCTGGGGTCTGAGGAGATCAGGCGGCTCCTGAAGGAGCGTGCAGGTTGGTCTGACGAGGTGATCTGGCAAAGGCTCATCAAGGCCTGCGATGAAGAGGTGGCCCAGCACGAGAACCGTATCGGCGAGCTGGAAGCCGAGAAGGAACGGAACCGGCTCAAACTCCAGGTGGTGAAGAGGCTGGGCAGTCTTGTGCCGGTACAGTACATGGATCGCCTCCTGCGGTACGAGGGGGCAATTGAGCGGCAATTGTACAAGGCTCTGAACCAGCTTGAACGGCTCCAGCGTCTCCGGGCCGGGGACCGTGTGCCCCCGCCCCTGGAGGTCGATGTCCATGTGAATGCAGGGCAGGAGGCCTGACAAATGGGTTCGTTTCGCAGTTCATAGGCCGGGCGCTCCGGCTACGCCTCCGCTCCGCAGAACCCTTCCTCTTCGCTCTATCGGTTAGTGTCAGATGGAATCGTGACTAGCTCAGATGAGTGTTTCACAAAATGAACAACTGCCACGGCTTCGGCCAGCGCCGGCCAGTTGACGTAGTAAGGGTATCTGGTACAATTCGTCGGCACTTGTTGCATAAGTGCCGACGTTTTGGGAAAGGGCCAACTGTGGAATCCGGTCTGGAAGGACGTACACTTGAACTGGTGGCCAAGTTGGGCGTGATCCGGCCCCGGGACCTGGCTACCCAGGGTATTCCGCGCAAGTACCTCAATCTGCTCTATCACAAGGGGCTGATTCGCAAGTCCGGTAGGGGGCTGTATGTTGCTGCGGATGCCAAGCCTACAGAACACCGAAGCCTGGTGGAGGTATGCAAGCGCGTTCCGCATGGCGTTGTCTGCCTGCTTTCTGCGCTCCAGTTCCACGGCCTGACCACGCAACTGCCCTATGAGGTGTGGTTGGCGATCGACCGGAAGGCCAGAATCCCCAAGGAGCCCGGCCTGCCCATTAGGACCATCCGGTTCTCGGGCAAGGCCCGGACCGAAGGTGTGCAGATTCACCAGATCGAAGGGGTCCAAGTGCGGATCTACAGCCCGGCCAAGACTATCGCGGACTGCTTCAAGTTCCGCAACAAGGTCGGCCTGGAAGTTGCGATCGAGGCCCTCAGGGACGGCCTGTCCAAACGGGTGTGCAAGGTTGACGAGCTTCTGAGGTATGCGCAGGTCTGCCGGGTCAGCAAGATCATGAAGCCCTACATGGAAGCCCTCGTATGAGCAGTCCATCGCCCAAGAACCTGGCCGCTTCCATCCGTCAGAAACTACTGAACCTGGCTCATCAGACCCACCAGGACTTCAACCTGGTGTTGGCCAGATACGCTGCCGAACGGTTCCTCTACAGGCTTTCGAGATCCCGATACGCCCCGCAATTCGTTCTGAAGGGCGCGTTGGTCTTTCTCACCTGGACATCCGAACCCCACAGGCCTACCCGCGACGTGGACCTGTTGGGATTCGGTGACCTCTCAGATGAGGCTCTCCGGGCCATCATCCGGGATCTCGCCTCCATGCAGGTTGAGGCAGACGGGCTGGCGTTCGATGGCGAATCTGTGACCGTCGCGGACATACGGGAAGGCCAGACTTACCAAGGCAAGCGTGTGACCTTCAATGCCCGCCTGGAGAGTGCCCGCATCCGTCTCCAGATCGACATCGGCATCGGCGACGTGGTCACGCCCGAGCCGGAGATCGTGACGTACCCGACCTGTCTGGACAGCATGGCAGGGCCGAGGATTCGGTCCTATCCACCCGTGTCTGTGGTCGCAGAGAAGACGCACACTCTGGTAGCCCTGGGGCTCTTGAACAGTCGCATGAAGGACTTCTACGACCTGTGGGTAATGTCCCACCAGATGTCGTTTGACGGTGAGACCCTATGTCAGGCCTTTGCTGCGACGTTTGAGCGACGGCAGACGCCCTTGCCCGAGGCCGTCCCGCCCGGCCTGAGCGAGGATTTCGCGAGTTCTCAGGACAAGCTCCAGCAGTGGCAAGGGTTCCTCACGCGTACCGGCCTTGCAGACGGGTCGCTGACCCTGGACCATGTGATCGGCGACCTGAGAGCCTTTCTGATGGCCCCCTTGCTCGCTGCGGCCCCCCGGACGCCGTTCCACCAGTTCTGGCCACCCGGCGGCCCTTGGGCAGACACGGAAAGCCGGAAGGCGTGACCAAGACTGGCAGATGGGATCGCGAGGCTCTCAGCCTCTTTGAGATTACGGCGGAAGTCGTCGCAGTGGCACCCCCGCCAGACATACGTTCAAACACACGCGGACGCGTGTTGCTCTGGATCTGCTTCTGCGTATCGAATCCCTAATGATTTCGGCTGTGAAATGCGGGGTGAAACGATGGGTAGACGCCGGTACTGGGCCAAGAAGGACACAGTGGAGGAAAGCCGGACCGTGGAAATGGCGTTCCTCCGGCAGCACGGCTACTTGCAGGGGGGCTACCGGCCGGGGGGTATCACCTGGAGCCGGTGGGGCAAGGAAACCGACAGCATCGGAATGACAGTCTTCCTCGGGGAAGAGGAGGCATA
>JAGOQT010000147.1 GCA_018007255.1 Phycisphaerae bacterium
CAGGGGGTGGGCGTGTTCCAGCAGGATTCCGACCTGGTCTACGCGCAATTCGAGAACCGGGTCGCTGCGTTCAGCCACGTGTTGGGCACGTGGCCCGTGGACTACAAGGCCGCGGTCTGGCAGTACCGCAGGTTCCTGGATGAGATCGTCGGCGCAGTGTACTTCGGCAGGGGAGGGGCGGTTGAAGGGGGCCCAGTGCCCTCTCCAAACGGTGCGGAGGGCGCGGCGCAGGACAAGGCCGCACTCGACGACGGGACGTCCGTCGAGTCGTCCGGCCCGGACCTCGGCCAGGTCGTGGTGCGGACCAACCTCGACGAGACCGCGTTCTTCTACCCGCACCTGGTCTCCGGCACGGATGGGGTGGTGCGGATCGAGTTCACCATGCCCGAGGCCCTGACCCAGTGGCGGTTCATGGGCTTCGCCCACGACCGGCACCTTTGCAGCGGATTCCTGACCGACACAGCGGTCACGGCCAAGGACCTGATGGTCCAACCCAACCCGCCCCGATTCGTGCGCGAAGGGGATGTGATCGAGTTCACGGTCAAGGTCAGCAACCAGTCCCCCACGCGCCAGACCGGCCAGGTCAGCCTGAACCTGTCTGATGCCTGGAGCTTGGCGTCTAAGGACGCGGCCCTGGGCAACACCTCGCCCGTGCAGTCCTTTGACCTGGCCAGCCAGGAGTCACAGACCTTTGCCTGGCGTCTGGCTGTGCCGGACGGGTGCGGGTTCTTGATCTACAGGGCCGTGGCAGCCAGCGACCGGCTCAGCGACGGCCAGGAGGGCTACCTTGCGGTCCTGAGCAGGCGTGTCCTGGTGACCGAGTCCCTGCCCCTGCCTGTGCGGGGCCCGCAGACCAGACAGTTCGAGTTCACCAAGCTCCTGGAGTCGGGCCAGTCCGACACACTCCAGCACCAAGCCCTCACGGTCCAGATGGTCTCCCAGCCCGCGTGGTACGCGGTCATGGCCCTGCCCTACCTGATGGAGCATGCGCACGAGTCCAGCGAACAGGTCTTCAACAGGCTCTACGCCAATGCCCTGGCCCGGTATATCGCCAATTCCGATCAAAGGATCAGACAGGTCTTTGACCTGTGGAAGGCCACGCCCGCCCTGGACAGCCCGCTGGACAAGAACGAGGACCTCAAGGCCGTGGCCCTGGAGGAGACCCCGTGGGTCAGGCAGGCCCAGGCCGAGTCGCAGGCCCGCAGGGGCGTGGGCATCCTGTTCGATCGGAACCGGCTGGACGACGAGATCGGCCGCGTCCTGTACAAGCTCGGCCAGATGCAGAGGGCCGACTGCCTGTGGCCGTGGATGCCGGGCTGCAGGGGCAACGAGTATATCACGCTGTACATCGCGACTGGATTCGGCAGGCTCCGCCACCTGGGTGTGCACGACATGGACGTGAGCCTGGCGACCAAGGCCCTGGATGCACTGGACCAATGGTTGGAGAGCCAGTACCAGGACATCCTCAAATACGGAGACCGGGATCAGAACCACCTGAGCCCTATCATCGCCTTCTACCTGTATGGGCGGAGCTTCTTCCTCGCGGACAAGCCGGTGGACGCCCGGCACCAGGAGGCCGTGAACTACTGGCTCGGCCAGGGCCGGCAGCACTGGCCCTCGCTCCCGCGCCAATCCCAGGCCCACCTGGCCATCGGCCTCAAGCGGTTCGGGGACCTGCAGACCCCTTCGCAGATCATGGCCTCCATCCTGGAGTTCAGCCTCACCAGCGAGGAGATGGGCATGTACTGGGCAGACACGGAGCGGACCTGGTGGTGGCATCGGGCGCCCATCGAGACCCAGGCCATGATGATCGAGGCCCTGGACGAGGTCAGCGGAGACTCGCAGTCAGTGGAGGCGTGCCAGGTCTGGCTGCTCAAGCAGAAGCAGACCCAGGACTGGCGCACCACCAGGGCCACTGCGGACGCGGTGTATGCGCTGCTCATGCGGGGCCCGGACCTCCTGGCCTCAACCGCCCTCGTCGAGGTTGCGCTCAACGGCCAGTGGATCCAGCCCGACCAGGTTGAGGCAGGCACCGGTTTCTACGAGGAGCGATTCGCGGGCCCCGAGATCGAGCCTGCCATGGGCCATGTCACGGTCCGGCGGACAGACGAGGGTGTCAGTTGGGGCTCCGTGCACTGGCAATACCTGGAGGACATCGCCAAGGTCACGCCCTGTGAAGGCACGCCGCTCCAGCTTGAAAAGGCCCTGTTCATCAAGCAGACCACGACACAAGGCCAGGTCCTGGTGCCCGTTTCGGGGCCCGTAGCGGTAGGCGACGAGTTGGTGGTCCGCATTGTGCTCCGCTCGGACCGGGCAATGGAGTACGTGCACATGAAGGACCAGAGGGGCTCCGGCACAGAGCCGGTCCAGGTCCTGAGCGGATACCGTTTTCAGGACGGCCTGGGCTACTACCAGAGCACGCGGGACACAGCCACCCACTTCTACTTTGACTATCTGCCCAGCGGCACGTACGTGTTCGAGTACAGCACCCGCGTGCAGCTCAAGGGTCGGTACCAGACCGGCATCGCGACCATCCAGTGCGAGTACGCCCCGGAGTTCAACAGCCACTCGGGGGGCCTTGTGCTGGAGGTCGAGTAGAAGGAGATCTCGGTTTTAGGTTTTAGGTTTTAGGGTCTAGGTGTACGGAGCCCAATCGATGGGCTTTGAGCCAGTTCATACGGCCTGCACATACCGGGATTCATCGATCAGGAGAAGTTTGGTAACCCTTGGAATGTCAGATGTCAAGGAGGTTTCGCGATCGGCTGTTGAAAGTTGCGAAACGGCCCCAGAGCATGTCCCGACGTTCAAGGTGGCCTATGCGAGCTTGGGGAACCCCTACGTTATCGCTCACTAGGAGTGAGGAGTATGAGCTCCCTCTCACCCTGCAATGCGATCGCGGTGAAGAAACGCACTACGTTGGTATGCTTCCGAGCACGAAGAAGCTCTACTCGTCAGGGAACCAGCCCATTACACCCGTGGCATCGTCAACAGTCCCGGACGTATCTGCCCGGCAAACAAACGCTTGCAGCGGCCGGTCCGCTGCGCGGCCTGCCGCTGAGCCGGAGCGTTATGTTGCAGAGGCGAAGAAATGAGTGAAATGCTCTACTGTACTGCTAATCCCGAGGAGATTCCCGAGATTGCTGATCTGTTCCTTCTGGCATTGAATGACATGTATACACGAAACGCGGTCTCTGCTGCGGTGCCACCGCGACCTGCCGTCCTGCAGGCGTATGAGCACGTTCGCTCTACGGGTATCTTTCATGTGGCGAAATCCGAGGGACGGATCGTTGCCATCGCTGGTGCAGTGGTCCGTGATCATCTCTGGTATCTCTCAGCATTCTGGGCTCATCCCGAATTGCAGCGAAAAGGGATCGGTATGCCGCTCCTCAGAAATGTGTGGGATGCCGGCGCGAAGATGGGGGCAACCACATTCTTCACGTGGTCTTCTATCGACTTGACCGCCATGGCTGCCTACATGAAGCTGGGGATGTTGCCAGGCTACCAGAACTTCTTCTTTGATGGAGTGCCGCAGAACCTTCCCCGGGTGCCATCTCGGTATGAAGTCGTATCATTGGAGAAGCCAGTGGCGATGGGAATCGATCAGCGGATTCGTGGGACGAGCCGCCAACCCGACCACGATCTCTGGTTCAACAATCCGCATATGCAGAAGAAGCAGGTTCTTCATGATGGAAATCCCATTGGCTATTACTATCTCGATCGAGGCACCGTCGGACCTGCAGGCTGGACAGAGCCACACCATGCTGAGGCAGTGCTGACTCTGGCCTGTCAAGATGCATGTGCCCTATCGGCTGGAATTCGTATGGCAGTGCCAGGGATCAATCATACAGCGCTGCGATTTGCTCTGGACACTCGGTTACGCTTGACGAGCGTTGCGCACTTCCTCAGCACAGGTGTCTTTGGATCAATGGAACAGTGTATTCCATCGGGCCAGTCGCTTCATTAAGAACGGCGGGACAATCGTCACAGAACCCCCAAAAGCCGGAGAGATTGACTTGATGTTCTGTACATGACAACCGCTTATACAGCTACGGCGGGGTAGCGTGTGAAGCGGTGCGTTAGGCGGCATGAGCTACGACCGCGAGGAACGCCGCGAGGACACGGGCAGCCATTGTCGTCGGCACGATGTCCTGTATCAGCGCCTCTTGGCGGATGTCTCATTTTGGCGGGCCTCGTTAGGCAATAGAGGTCAAGATGAAGCTCATCTACTGTCCCGACTGCCGTGACATGATCAAACTCAGGAAGTTGGAGTTCAGACACTGTGCCTGCGGCCACTCGTGGGGTTACTACTTGGAGGACGACCTCACCGCTGAGATCGGTGGCAGTGCAGCGCCCGTCGCCATCGAGAACGACGAACTCCGCGAAGCGGTTCTTCGACGTCCTCGGGAGGGTCGCGGATCTTGTGTCGAGGCCCGTGTCCTGCCCGAGGTATACGGAACACTCAGGCATCGGGATACGCCGGCCCCGGAACTGGCGTCTCCCGAGCAACAAGCAGGGAATCGCTGACCGAATAGCGGCATGACCGTCAACTAGGCACATGGCCAAGGCGGTCTACGCGCGCGGGTCTTGCGCCAAGACGCCTCTGGCGTGGTCTATGCCAACCTCAAGGGTGCAAGCGACACTGTGTCACCCCGACCGGAGGGTTCCCGACCAGTGAGAGGGGCCTGCTGAATAGAGGCCGCAGCGGAGGGGTCTAATGAGAGGGTGAGACCGTAGGACTGTGGGACAGTTGGACGGTGGTCGTGCTGTGGGGAGAACTACAGATTCTTGGCCACGAAACCCACGAAAACACACGAACTCTGGCGCCGGGGCCGGAGTGCTGGGGTATCCGTGGGTCCGCCGTCTGATCCACGGCTCGGCCGTACATTGTGTGCCCACGGCACACAATGGCGTGCTGCGGGAGGGTCGCCTCCCCAGGCAAGCCTGGTCAGCGACCCTCCCTTGCACGCGATCTGCCGGCGCTGGGCCGTTGCGATCCGTCCTCTGCGTAGCCCCTTTGCGCATCAGCCTGCCTCGCCTGAGCCGGACGCGGAGCGGCCGCGTACGGCGGCCTTGGAGCGGGAATGGGGCTCGATCTGCGGCGGGAGCCTCTCTGTTCGTGTGGTTTCGAGGGTTTCGTGGCTAAGAAAGGGAGAAGGTGCCTCTGACGAACGGCCCCCGAGGGCTCGCTTCACTCCGGCATGGACATCCCGTATCATGACGTGGGCTTGATGCGATCTGGAGACCTCATGTATGGAGCAGGACAGGAATACGACTGTGATTGCTGAGGTGCTGGTTGAGAAGAGGCACCACGAGGGGCTTGACGGCAACTGCTCGGGGATCCTCCATATCCATCACTCCCCGGGCCAGGGCCCAACAGAACCACTGCGATCGGGCCCAGGCGGTGTTGTCGGGTCTGCCGGGTCTGGAGTCGCAGGAGGCCTGCACATGAGACGGCCGTCCCCCGTCGGCCCCTGCACAGGCCGGGGCCACGCAGGTCCAAGGTGGGCCTTGTCGTGGACGGTGATCTCCGTGAGCGTTGTGGGATGGGGCGTCGCGCTCGCGCAGACCACGCCGGCCCCTGGACGGGCCTCCCATGATGCGCCCGGCGACGGCTTGGTCTCGTCCCCCGAGCCCGGCTGGCCGCAGTGGCGGGGTCCACAACGGGACGGGGTGAGCCATGAGACCGGCCTGCTTCCAGCCTGGCCTGACGGCGGACCCGCCCTGGCGTGGAAGGTCAGTGGTCTGGGCCTGGGTTGGTCCTCGCCAATCGTCACAGCAGGCCGGGTCTTCATCACGGGCGATGTGGGGGACGACCTCGTGGTGTCTGCGTTTGACCTCCAAGGCAGGCCCGTGTGGCAGGCCAAGAACGGCAAGGCCTGGAAGGGCCCATATCCCGGGGCACGGGCGTGCTGCGCCTACTCGGAGGGCTGTGTGTATCACCTCAATGCGCATGGGAGGCTTGCGTGTCTGGATGCTGGTTCCGGCAGGGAGGTCTGGGCGGTCGACACGCTGGGGCGGTTCGAGGGAAAGAACATCACCTGGGCCTTGAGCGAGTGCCTGCTCGTGGACGGACCTCACGTGATCGTTACACCCGGCGGGCGCAAGGCCCTGATCGTGGCCCTGGACAAGCGGAACGGCCAGACCGTGTGGGCAACCGACCCCTTGGGCGACGACCAGACATCGCACTGCTCGCCCATCCTGTTTCGGTATGGGGGCAGGCGTGTGATCGCCAACTGCTCCTCCGCACACGGCTTTGGGGTGGACGCAGACACGGGCCGCCTCCTGTGGACCGTGCCGTTGGCCAATCCATATGGCACCAACGTCGCGACCCCGGTGTACCACGCGGGCCGCGTGTTCTTCATGACCCCCTACGCAGAGCGCGGCAGGCAGTACGGGCTCGCTGTCCAAGGCGAGGCCATGAGCGCAGACCTGATATGGTCCTCGCCGATCGATGCAGTGACGGGCGGGGCAGTGCTGGCAGACGGCATGCTCTACGCCGCAGGCTACGAGCGGCCCAAGTGGTGGTCTGCCATAGACTGGCAGACCGGTGAGGGCAAGTACGAGTTCAAGGACATGACCACAGGCGCTGCGATCTACGCAGACGGCCGGCTCTACTGTGTGGACGAGCAGGGCACAGTGGCCCTGCTCAAGCCGCTGGACAATCGGATCGAGATCGTCGGTAGGTTCCGTCTGACAGAGAAGGCCGTAAGGGACGCCTGGGCCCACCCGGTCCTGCTCGACGGCAGGCTCTACCTCCGCTATCACGACACCTTGTGGTGTTACAGCGTTAAGCAGTAGACGGTCGGCCGGTCTTGCGGTATGGACCGTCTGCCACTAGACTGTTGCCCCATGACGCAGACCAAGGCCATTCGGCTGGCACCGCCGCTCGACGAGCAGACCGCCCGCTCCCTGCGGGCAGGGGACGAGGTGCTCATCAGCGGGGTGGTGTACACGGCGCGCGACATGGCCCACCAGCGGATGTGCCTGGCCCTGGAGCAGGGACAGGCCCTGCCCTTTGACCTGGAGGGGGCCGTCCTCTACTTTGTCGGGCCTACGCCGGCCAGGCCGGGCCGGGTGATCGGGGCCGCGGGTCCCACCACGGCGTCTCGTATGGATGCGTTCAGCCCCATGCTCATTGCAGCAGGTCTGCGGGCCATGATCGGCAAGGGGTATCGCGGCGGGGAGGTCCGGGAGGCCCTGGTCCGGCACGGGGCCGTGCACCTGTCCGCCATGGGCGGGGCCGGCGCGTTGCTCAGTCTGCACATCGTGGGCGCGGAGCTGATCGCCTATGAGGACCTGGGCACGGAGGCGATCCGAAGGCTGACGGTCGTGGATTTTCCGGCTATTGTGGCCTATGATAGCCATGGTCAGACCGCATACGGACACACAGGGGATCACACGGGATGAAGGTCGCACTGATAGGGTTGCTTCAGTCGGGCAAGAGCACGCTCCTGGCCGCGGTCAGCGGCAAGGCGATCGCGCAGGGGGGGCCTGTGGGCATGGACGAGGCGATCGTGCCTGTGCCGGATGCCCGCATCGATTGGCTGTCGGGGCACTACAAGCCTAAGAAGACCACGTACGCCACACTGGACTGTCTGGACGTGCCCGGCCTGGACTTCGAAAACGACCACGGCCGCGCTGCGGCCCGCAGGCTGGTCAGCCAGATCCGCACCGTGGACATGCTGGTCCTGGTGATCCGGGCCTTTGGGGACGCAACCGTGCCGATGTACCGCAGCCGGGTGGATCCGATCAAGGACCTGGCCGAGCTGCACACGGAGCTGCTCTTGGCGGACCTGGAGCTGGTCACGACCCGGATCGAGAAGCTGGAGAAACAGGTCCTCAGGCCCACGCCCACCCAGGCCCACGACAGGGTGGAGCTGGCCCTGCAGAGGAAGCTCCAGCAGGCCATCGAGTCGGAGCGCCCGATCAGCTCCGTGATCGAGACCGAGGCGGAGCGGGAGATGATCAAGTCCCTGGCCTTCCTCACGGAGAAGCCCATGGCCGTGGCGGTCAACGTGGACGAGGGCCAGTTGGACCGGGCCTTCGACTTCTCGGGCAGTCTGGATCCCTCGGTGCCGGTGGTATCCATCAGTGCCAAGCTGGAGTACGAACTGTCCCAGTTGGACCCGGCCAGCAGGGCGGACTTCATGGCCGAGATGGGGATCAAGGCCTCGGGCGTTAGCCAGTTCGTGAACAGCTGCTACACGGCCCTGGGACTGGTCAGCTTCTTGACTGTGGGGTCCGACGAGGTGCGGGCCTGGCCGATCCGCAAGGGCACGGTTGCGGTCGACGCGGCCGGCAAGGTGCACAGCGACATCAAGAGGGGCTTCATCCGCGCGGAGATCTTCGGGTTCGAGGACATCCAGGCCCACGGCAGCGAGAAGGAACTGAGGGCAGCGGGCCGGTTCAGGCTGGAGGGGAGGGACTATGTCGTGCGTGACGGCGACGTCATCAACTTCCGGTTCAATGTCTAGGTGGTCTGCGAATAGGGGCAGGAATCCATGAGGGCAGCAGTCCTTACCGCCCTTGGGCGTATCGAGGTCCAGGAGCGGCCCATGCCGGTCCTCCAGTCCGAGACGGATGTCCTGCTGAGGGTCCGGCGGGTGGGGGTCTGCGGGTCGGATGTGCACTACTACGAGACCGGCCGGATCGGGCCGTCCGCCGTACACTTCCCGTTCATCGTGGGCCATGAGTGTGCGGCCGTGGTGGAGGCCCTGGGCCCGAAGGTGGACCGGGTGAAGGTCGGCGACCGCGTGGCTGTGGATCCTGCGATCTGCTGCCATGGGTGCGACCAGTGCCTCGCCGGCCGGGAGAACACCTGCAGGAACCTCCTGTTCCTTGGCTGTCCGGGCCAGCGGGAGGGGTGCCTGTGCGAGTACATCGTGATGCCCCAGGACTGTTGCTACCGGCTTGGGACCGGCGTTACCCTCGAGCATGGGGTCCTGTCCGAACCCCTGGCGATCGCGATCCACGCCGTTCACCTGGCAGGCCTTGGACCCGGGGCGGAGGTGGCGATCCTGGGGGCGGGGCCGATTGGGCTGAGCTGTCTGGTGGCCGCCAGGGCCGCGGGTGCGGGCCGGTGCTTTGTGACGGACCTGGTGCCGGAGCGCATGGCCGCAGCCCGGACGCGGGGCGCGGCCTGGGCTGGCCACGGCACACAAGAGGATGTGGTGGCCAGGATCCGGGCCGTGCAGCCTGAAGGCGCGGATGCCGTGTTCGAGTGCGCGGGCCGGCAGGAGACGATCGACCAGGCGACCCGCCTGCTCCGGCCCGGGGGCAGGCTCTTGCTGGTCGGGATCCCCAGGACAGACCGGGTCAGCCTCGAGATCCACACGATGCGCAGACAGGAGATCGCGGTCCTCAACGTCCGGCGACAGAACCGCTGCACCCAGAAGGCCCTTGAGTGGATCGGGCAGGGGCGGGCGGACGTGGGGTTCATGGCCACCCATGTCTTCCCCCTGGATCGATGCAGGGAGGCATTCGAGCTGGTGGCCGGGTATCGGGACGGGGTGATCAAGGCGTTGATCGAGATCTAGAGACCGATGAAGAAGGCCAGTCTGATCAGTGTGGGCAACGAGCTACTC
>JAGOQT010000148.1 GCA_018007255.1 Phycisphaerae bacterium
GAGTAGACCGCCGACCGCCTCGGTCCTGTGAGGGTGGCAAGTCAACCTGGGGAAAGGTCGGATCGAAGGGCTCTCAAAGACCTCCCGAGCGTGTCGTGCCACACAAATTGCTACCAAAAGTCCGACAGGCTCCTAGCCTGGGAGAGGGCCGGGGCTACGGCAGCCTGATGATCTCCGTGAACCGCACCAGGGCCCCACCGATCGCCGGATAGGGCTGGATGGTCCCCACCAATCCGACCTTCTGGCCGACAAAGGGCGACAGGTCGAGGGAGGCCGCCTCACCGACCGCCTCGGCGTAGCAGAGGACCCTGCCGTTCTCGTCCGTGACCCGGTATCGCTCGACCTGCTGGCCGACGAAGATATTGGAGGTCGCGAGCGTGCCCATCACGGAGAACCCGGCCAGGTCCGGTCTGAGGGCCAACCGTCCCTGCCGGTCCTGATCAATCCTCGCGAGGGCGTCCGCAACCTGTTTGTCCTGCTCCTGCACCTCCTTGGACGCCTGCTTGGCCAACTCGCAACTGGTGATCCGCTCCAACAGGTGGCGGGCGTACTGGGCGGGCCTTCCCCCATTCTGGATGCCGGCCAATGCCGTCAGCGGTCCCTTGATGGACGTGAAGTCCTGCTCCGCCAGCGGCTTGGCGATCTCGGCCTTGAACCTCTCCTGGAGCTGGTAGTACTCCTGGAGCTTCTGCTCATCCACGGGCGCGGCCGGGCCGAACGTGACTGCCTGGACCGCGGCCGCAGCCGGGTCCGCGACTGAAGGGCGGGCGATCGCCTGGACGTACTGGCTGCTCACCCACAAGGAAGAGCCGCTCGGACACGCGATCTTCAGGTATCCCTCCTGCTCCTGACCCAGCAACTTCACCCGATCCCCCCTATGGAGCACGGCCTGCGTGCTCGTGGAGTGCATGGGCCTCTGAAGCTCGGATCCGGCGTACGCCGCCATGCCCTGCCCGGTGACGACTCCCGCGGTGCGGTCTCTCACGTCCACTGCGATGTACTGCAGGGCGACCCATGCGAAGCTGCCGGGAGGAGGAACGATCTGAGACCACCCGCCTTCCTCCTTGAGCACGTCCACCTTGTCGCCCTGGAAGAGCTTGGCACACTGGTAGAAGTGGGTCCCCGGACCGGAGCGAACCAGGACGTCGTTGGCCGTGATCTGGCCCGTAAACGGACACGGCCGGTTCGAGTCAACGGGGCCGGCCAGGCCTGCGGCCGTCGGCTTGTTGGTGGCTGCCGCCGCGCCAGTCTGGCCGGGTGCGGCCGTTGCCGCCAGGCCCCTCTGGCAGAGCCCACACACACACGAGCCCAGAAGCCACAGACCCAGGGTGAAGGAAACGAAGGGCCTCAGAGTGGGTCGACCCGCCTTGGTTGCACAACAACGGATGTCCATATTCTGCCTCCTTGCTGACCCGCGCCGGCACGCCAGGGCGGCCGATAGCGGTCTGTTGATCAAGTCATCGGGACTTTATCACCCCTGTCCTGGATTGTCAATCTCTTTGCACCGCCCCCAATAGAACCGTGGCCTACGCCTCAGAGACGTAGGCCACGGACTCCATGCTACACCCATGCCTGTCCGTGCAACCGGGCCGCACGTCAGGCTGCCCTTGCGACCTACCGGTCGCCTGCCAGGTACCTGACCTCACCGGCAGACAGGGGCCGGCTGTAGATCCGGAACTCGTCCAATGCGCCGCCGAAGTACCCATCCGCAGACCACTGGGACTGACCCAGCCAGTTCTGCGTGGTCTGGCCGATGTCTGCAGGCAGGGCCGTGATCGTTCCGCTGGCCACGACCTCTCCGTCCCGGTAGAGCTGCATGGTCATCCCCGCACCGTCGATCACCACGGCCACGTGGTGCCAGCCCGTGGGCAAGGTGGCCGCTGCGTTCATGCCCGATTCGCCGGTGATCGTGGTCGTCAGGATCGCGAACCGCATCGTGCCTGCAGTGGCCTGGCGCGGCGTCAGGAACATGTAGGCCGTGGTCCCGCTTCCGAAGTCGAAGATCCTGGCCCAGGAACCGCTGAGCGTGGGATCAAAGTTCACCCACGTGGTCACGGTCGTGCTGGTCAGCGTGCTGATCAACGTGCCGATCGGCAGCTCCACGTGGTCGTTGACTCCGTCCAGCAGGATCGCCCTGCCCAGGCCGGTCTGCGAGTCCGTGTACGTGGGGTCGTTCACGGCCGTGGCATCTCGCTTGTTGGCAGAGCTGTCCTTGGTGTCGCCCTCAAAGGTGTACCAGGCCTCGAGGCCTGTGGTCCCGGGGTCGACCGGGACCGGCACCTCAGGCGCTTCCCGATAGAGCCGGATGTCGTCGATGTAGAGCTTGCCCTGCACGGAACCGGACACGCCGATCGTGAGGGACTGGACGGCCTGGAGCCCGGCCAGGCCGGTCAGGTCGACGTTCCACTGCTTCCACAGGGTCTTGGACAGGGCATCCGCACCGCCGCCGTAGTTCACCTTGGTGTTGTTGATCTTCACGTACAACTGCCCGGCCCCGTTGGTCGCCTCGCCTCGGAAGAACAGGACCAAGGTCTTGACCCCGCCCAGGGTCCAGTCCTGGGCCGCGCTGAAGGTCCGTGTGGCCTCCGACGCCGTGTACCCGGCCGTGTTGTTGTAGAACAGGGGCATGGCCTGCTGGCCGCTGTGCATGATCGACCGTTCCGCATAGGGCGTGCCCTCATTGCCCACTGCCGAGCCTGTGCCGTTTCCGCTGTAGGCGGTCACACCGCAGTCCGGCGTGTCCGAGTAGCCCAATCCGTCCTTCCAGGAGAAGAAGATCCGATTGCACTGGTCGTTGTAGGCCTCGAAGTCGTCCACCGCCATGTAGGCCGGCATGGAGAAGCTCCATGTGTCCCCGGGCCAGGACGCTGGGACCGCAGCCTCATTGACCTCGTCGATCCTCCAGTAGTAGGTCTGGCCGTACCCTGCACCCAGGGAGCCCAGGGACACCTGGCTCTCGGTCAGGGTCTGGGCCAGGACCAAGGCGTTCGGGTCTGTGCCGAAGTACACCTCGTGGCGGGTCGCCCCCCGCCCGGGCCGCCAACTGAGCACGGCGTCCGCAGCCACGCCCGTTGCCCCGGGCAGGGGCTTGGGACTCCTGGCCCGCACCGGGATCTCAAAGAAGCGGACCTCGCTGAGTCCGACCTGAGGCAGGCCCAGGGGGCTCCAGTTCCGCTTGATGGTCAGCCTGACGAACCGGGCAGCGGCCCCGCCCAAGTCCACGATCGTGTTGTACGTATAGTCGGGCAACCCAGTCGCCTGGGCAAACTCCGGGACACCCTTCACAGGCGTCCACGTCGTCCCGTCCTCGGAGACCTCCACCACCACCTCCCTGGCCCCGAATCCGACAATGCCCTCTGTGGTCTGGTTCGCATTCCACACGTACATCTGGTACAGCTTGGTCAACCTTGCGAACTCGTACTGAATCCAAGGCGACTGGGATTCAGCGCCGCTGATCCACATGTCGTCATCTGTGGTCGAGTGCTGGTCGCCGGTGAGCCCCTTGCCACCGATCGTATTGCCCGCTCCCATGGTGCTCTTCATCTGGCTGGAGGCCGTGGCCAGGATCGGGCGGATCGGATACCCGACGGGCTCT
This sequence comes from Phycisphaerae bacterium, assembly GCA_018007255.1. Taxonomy (GTDB): domain Bacteria; phylum Planctomycetota; class Phycisphaerae; order Sedimentisphaerales; family Anaerobacaceae; genus DTPU01. Next base: position 3,596 of record JAGOQT010000148.1, read on the forward strand.
GTGCTGAAGCTCCAGATCCCGCCCCTGTAGATTGTGCCGTCTGCGCCAACCCCGTCCGCACGCCAGTAGTAGGTCTGGCCAAGGGCCAACAGGCCGGCCGGGTCATACGAGTTGGCGTCCTGACCCTGGCTGACCAATACGCCTTTCGCGTCGACCCGGGTAGCCGCATTCACGTCGTCGAAACTGGCCCCCAGGTACAGGTCATTCGTCACCGAGCTGACCCCGGGTCGCCAACTGAGCCGCGCGTCCGTGAGCACCTCCTCAGCCCCGTTCGAAGGGGTTGGCTTGGATGCGGACGTCTTGGGCCCCACTGTTGCGCTCAGTTCCAGAACGGGGCGCAGGTCCTCTGTGCCGTGCTCCTTGCTGGCGATCCCGTATCCGCGACCATCTCCGCCGGGGAACTCCAGGATGAAGGTCACCAGGCCGTTGTCCTCGACCCGGCTCTGAAGGAACTGGACCAGCAGGTCACCTGTAACCACGAATGTCCTGGCTCCGTCATCCCAGTAGTTCGCGCCCGGGGTATTGATGATCGTCTCCCCGTCCATGACCGTGACATTGACCAGGGGCTCGCCGCCATTGGCGGTCCACTCCGCGCCCACGGTCGCCGCGGTCAGTGTGGCCTCGTCCCAGTTCTGAGGGGTGTTTCCGGCCACGTTCTGCAGGCCGTTTAGGATGAACCGGCCCACCACCGCGTTGTCGTTGCGGGGCGCGCCGGTGGCGTTCTTCAGTGTGAGCGTGGCGCTGTCGATCGACACGACATTGTACTCGGAGAGATCGAACCGGAGATAGCCGACGACGTTACCCGCCCCGGCCAGATACATATGGGGGGCACTGCCGTAGGCTACATCGCCGCTGATGTAGGTGTCCGCGTCTGGGCCCACCGTGATCGTATCCGCCTGGACTGCCCCGGCAGCCACAAGCACGGCCAGACACATGCAACAGATGAGTTTCATAGACATGCTGGTCCTCCTTCTAGGGTTCCTTGTGCCAATGCAGCCTGCGGGATGACGCCATAAGACGCGCACAACACAGGCCTTAACTGTATCGGCATCAACCGAATGTCCCTTGACTATACAGGTTATCGGTCGCACGGTCAATGGCGAGCCCTGCGAAAGCGTCGCGTCTCGTGCATCCGGGATCAAGTGGACGTGGGGCTGGAGGCCCACAACAGGCCCTGTTGAGCTTCCCTGAGGCCGCATCCTGGGCTACAATGCAGGGCCCATGGGTTCCGGAAAGGTCCATATCAGGAGCTTCGGCTGTCAGATGAACAAGCTCGACACAGGGCTGGTCCGCGCAGCACTGGCCGAGGCCGGGTTGGACCTGACCGACCGCGTTCAGGACGCGGACGTGGTGCTCCTGAACACCTGCTCGGTCCGCGAGCATGCAGAGCAGCGGGTGTGGTCCCACCTCGGTCACCTCCACCACCTGCGGGCGTCCAGGCCCGGCCTGGTGGTGGGCGTGCTGGGCTGCATGGCGCAGAGGCTGGGCGACCAACTGCTCCAGCACCCGGCAGTGGACCTGGTCTGCGGCCCTGCCCAGATCCCCAGGGTGGCAGACCTGTGCGTGCAGGCCCTGGGCCGTCGCGAGAAGCGCATGGAGGTCTGCGCCTCGATCCGCACAGAGGCCTGCGACCACCCCGGTCTGGAGGCCTTTGAGTCCACACACGCCAGCGAGGACCTGCCCGGCCAGGCGTATGTGCGGGTCATGAGGGGATGCGACCGGTTCTGCTCCTACTGCGTGGTGCCCTATGTGCGGGGTCCGGAGCGGTCCCGCCCCCCGGGCGCGGTCCTGGACCAGGTCCGCAGGCTTGCCGACCAGGGGATCAGACAGGTCACCCTCCTGGGCCAGACCGTGAACGCCTATCGGTACACCGCAGGCGACCGGACCTTCGGTCTGGCAGACCTCCTGGAGCAGGTCAGCGGGGTGCAGGGCATCGAGTGGATCCGGTTCGTCACCAGCTACCCGTCCGAGGAGTCCCTGGACCCGACCCTCAGGGCCATGGCCCGCCTGCCCAAGGTCTGTCCGCACCTGCACATACCCGCGCAGAGCGGATCGGACCGGATCCTGGCTGCCATGAACCGCCGGTACACGGCCGCCCAGTACCTGGCCCTACTGGACAAGGCGAGGTCCTTGGTGCCCGGCCTGGCCGTGGCGGGCGACTTCATCGTGGGGTTCCCTGGCGAGACGGACGAGGACTTCCACCAGACCGCGGACCTGGTACGCAGGGCCCGGTACAGGAACTGCTACATCTTCCAGTACTCGCCCAGGCCCGGCACCCAGGCCGACAGGCGACTGGAGGACAACGTGCCGGCCCAGGCCAAACAGGCCCGCAACGCGGAGCTGCTCGCGGTCCAGGAGCAGATCAGCGGAGAACTGGCCCAGGCCTTCCAGGGACAGGTCGTAAGGGTCCTGGTCGAGGGCCCCAGCAAGAAGTCCGGCCGCAACCCACGGGACACGCAGGGCCATCCCCAACTGGTCGGGCGCACGTCCACGGACTGGATCGTGGTCTTCCACGGTCCGGCCTCCCTGGCGGGCCAGTTCGCCCAGGTCCGGATCGAGGAGGTCAGCCCGCTGACGCTCTTTGGGACCCTATGCGAATCGCCCGGCAACAGGACGCAAGGCACACCCCCAGCCCGGAAATGACGGGGCCCGCGCGGTCCTGCGCGGGCCCCTGATGTGTTACCACACTGCTTGCCGGGCCTGACAGCCCCGCAAGCAGGACTTCCGGTTAATTGGTCCCAACCAGCCTCGCCTGGCCAAACAGGCCAGGGTTCTGGTAGGAGTTGTTGTCATCGCTGTACCAACGCATGAGGGTCTGCCGACCGCCCCCGTCGTCGTCGTTGATCTGCATCTCAAATCCGATCACGTTGTTGGGTGCAATCCCGGTTCCCGGGATCGGATTGCCGCCCGCGTCCAGGACCGGGGCCGGGTCTGCAGACGGGTAGATCTGCAGGGCAGAGAGCGGGAACGCGGCCTCAATGGCGTACCCCCCTGCGGTCCGCAGGACCTTGAACTGGGTCCCCTCTATGGGCAGACTGCTGTTGATATCCGCCAGCTGGATGTCGCCCGCCGTGATCCGGATCTGGTTGTCGTTGATCCCATCGTACCGGTCGCCGTGGCTGTAGTCGCCGTCAAAGTAGACCTCGATCCCGTCGCCCTGGTAATCGGAGAAGGTGAGGTCCACAAGGCTGTCCTGGATGTCCACGAACAGGTAGAAGTTCGTGTCGTCGTACAGGGCCTTGAAGCTCGCGGACAGGTCCGCTGCGTTCTCGGGCGCGGCGCTGGCCGTGTTGGTCATCTCCGTGATGAGCATGGGGATCGCCGTGACATCGGCCCAGACGCCGTTGCCTACGCCGTCGATGACCGGCGCAGCGGAGGCCCTTCCGACCACCAGGTGATCGGGGTCCAGGAAGACCAAGGGCAGCGGGTACAGCCGGATGTCGTCCACAAAGAGCCTTCCGGAGGAGGCCTTCGGACTGGCGGAGTCGCCAACGCCAATCGTCATCTCTGTGATTGCCGCCAGGTTCACGGCCGCGAAATCGGACATCGGGACCTTCCATTCCGTCCATTCCAGGTTGTTCAGAATGGCCGCCTCCGGGTGTGCCTCCGTCTCGGCCGCACCCGCGCCGTCCTTGAGCTTGAGGTACAGCCGGTCCGCTCCGTTCTCGGCCAGGCCCCTGACCCAGACCGTCAGGTACTCGTAGGACGTCCAGTTCTGGGGCTCGGCCCAGGTCCGCACGGCCTCGGAGATCTTCAGTTCCTTGTTGTCGTAGTCCATGGGCATGGCCTGCCCGCTGTGCGCGTTCTCCGTCTCCATGATGTTGCCCCACGACGGGTCAAACCCGACGATGGAGCCCGTGCCGTTCCCCTCATACTTGGGGAAGAACTCATCGGCCGAGAAGCCCGCGCCGTCGCGCCAGGTCTGGAAGACCCTATTGGGCGAGTAGTTGGTGTAGGTCTCGAAGTCGTCCACCACCACGAACTTGGCCGTGGTGAAGCTCCACACAGGACCCGTCCAGGGGCTGTCCGGATTGACATCGTTGACCGCGTCCACCCGCCAGAAGTACTGCGTGTTGAACTCCAGACCGCTCGGATCGAAGCTGTTCGCATCCACGGTGGCAAAGGTCACGGCCGGGTTGGTGGCGCCGCTGGCCGCGAGCACCTCGTCCGCATCCAGGCCCAGGTAGACGTTGAAGGACTGGGCGTACGCACCCCCGCTCCAACGGAGCATCGTCCTGGGGTCCACGTCCCTTGCGCGGTTGGCCGGCTGCGGACCGATCGCCACGCCGCCGCCCGAGAGCTTCATGTTGTCCAGGTAGAACTTCACCCAACCCGTGTAGTCCGAGTCGTTCGCGTTGATCCCGATCTGGATCCTGCACCAGGTCATGTTGTCGAAGTTCATCTGAGGCAGGAACCGGCTGTAGTCCCACGTGGCCCTGATCGTCTCGTCCCTGCCGTTGCGGGGCAGCCAGTTCGCCTGTTTGGACCAATTCCCCGTTCCGGTCATCGCATCCCAATCCATCCCCCACCCCTCGCCGCCGGCATCGATAATCAGGAGGATCTCATCCCAGTCGAGATTCTGGACACCGAGGTCCGGAGGCGTGGGCCAGTCCGCCACGATGCGGGTCACATCCACGGTGATCTTGGTGTTGGCCTTGAAGGCAGCCAGGATGGCCGCGTTATTCGGATCAAGCAGGTCCAGCGTGAGGAGCCCCTGGTTCCACGCGCCCGTCTCCACGTACACAGAGAGGCTGTGTCCGTCCAGGGTGACGCCGTTCGTGTCGCTGTAGTTGGCATCCGCGCCGTTCGCGACCCAGCCATCCAGGTCCAGTTCCCAGTTGCCGATCACCAGATCCGTGCTCTTGGGGACATCCGTGGGAGTCGCAGGCACCCCCGTGATCCGGATGTTGTCGATATAGAACTTGGCCGTGGAGGCGGAGTCCATATTCGACACGAGCACCAACTCGAAGTAACTGAGGGCCTCGACCCCCTCGGCGATCTTGGCGACCATGTCATCGGGAACCGCCCACGTCACGGTGTGGGGCTGCCCGTCCAGGGTGACCCCCTGGCCGCCGAGCCCGGACCAGCCGACCGGGGCTGCGCCGTTGAAGATCATCTCCACCTGCATCCACGCCGTGGTCATGTCGGCCGGAAAGGCCGTCACGTCCGCCGCGATGGAGGCCCCTTGGTTGGCCAAGGCCGCCCCGTAGGGCTTCAGGTCGATCTTCGCCATCTGTTGCCAGCCACCCGGCCCCTCGACCTGCATAGCCTGCGCCCCCTCCGTCGCGCCGGTAGCGCCTAACGAGAGGATGCCCACCCGCCATCCGTCCTGGGAGCCCCATCCGTCGAACCCATCCTCGAAATCGCTGACGAGGACGCTCGTCGTGTCCGGGTAGGAGATCTGGATGTTGTCCACATAGAACTTGGTGACCGAGGCCCCATCCACATTCGAGATCAGGCACAGCTCAAACCACGAGATGTCCTCGGTCACGCCCGCGATCTTGTCCGTCAGCGCCTCGGGAAGCTCCCACGACAGGGTGTGGGGCTGTCCGTCGCGGAGGGCGTCCTTGAGGCCGAGATCCTGCCAGCCGATGTTGTTGTGAGGACCGTTGTCGTCGTTGTTCTGGCCGTTGACGACCATGCCGACCTGCATCCAGGTGGACGTCATGTCGGCCTCAAAGGCCGTCACGTCCGCCGTGATCTTCGCGCCCTTGTGCGAGAGCGGATCGCGCACGAACTTGGCGTTGAACTTGGCGGCCAGTTTCCACCCGCCGGCCGCATCGACCTGCATCGCCTGGCTGCCTGCGGTCGCCCCCGTGGCGCCCACCGTGATCGTGGCCGCATCCTGCCACCATCCCTCCAGCGTGCCTTCAAACGTGCTCACAGTCCCGACCCTGGCCTAGCCCGCGGATGCCAGAGCCCGGGTCGTGGCCACGCAGACCAGAACCCCCCTCCTGCCC
>JAGOQT010000149.1 GCA_018007255.1 Phycisphaerae bacterium
AGAGGAAGTTGCTGGGCGAGGAACACCCAAATATCGCTCGGTCGCTTAACACCCTTGCGGAGGTGCTTTGGAGGCAGGGCAAGCTGGCCGAGGCGGAACCGTTGGCCCGCGAGGCGCTGGCCTTGCAGAGGAAGCTGCTGGGCGAGGAACACCCGGATATCGCTCGGTCGCTTGACACCCTTGCCGAGGTGCTTGGGACGCAGGGCAAGCTGGCCGAGGCGGAACCGTTGGCCCGCGAGGCGCTAGCCATGCGGCAGAAGCTGCTGGGCAATGAGCACGTGGACATCGCTGGGTCGCTCAACACCCTTGCGGCGGTACTTGGGCGTCAGGGCAAGCTGGCCGAGGCGGAGCCGCTACTTCGCGAGGCGCTGGCCATGCGAAAGAAGCTGCTGGGCCAGGGACACCCGGTTATCGCTCGGTCGCTCAACAACCTCGCGGGGGTGCTTCTGGAGCAGGGCAAGCTGGCCGAGGCGGAACCGTTGGTCCGCGAGGCGCTGACCATGCAGAAGAGGCTGCTGGGCCAGGAACACCCTGAGGTCGTGGAGTCGCTCATCCGCCTTGCGGAGGTTCTCCGTAACCAGGGCAAGCTGGCCGAAGCGGAACCGTTGGCCCGCGAGGCGCTGGCCATGCGGAAGAAGCTGCTAGGCCAGGAACACCCAGATATCGCTGAGTCGCTGTACACCCTTGCGGGGGTGCTTGGAACGCAGGGCAAGCTGGCCGAAGCGGAGCCGCTACTTCGCGAGACGCTGGCCATGCAGAAGAAGCTCCTGGGCCAGGAACACCCGGTTATCGCTCGGTCGCTCAACAACCTCGCGGGGGTGCTTCTGGAGCAGGGCAAGCTGGCCGAGGCGGAACCGTTGTTCCGTGAGGCGCTGGCGATGCGGAAGAAGCTGCTGGGCCAGGAACACCCGGATGTCGCTCAGTCGCTGGACACCCTTGCGGGGGTGCTTCGGAGGCAGGGCAAGCTGGCCGAAGCAGAACCGTTGGCCCGCGAGGCGTTGGCCATGCGGAAGACGCTGCTGGGCCAGGAACACCCTGAGGTCGCTCAGTCGCTGGACACCCTTGCGGGGGTGCTTCGGAGGCAGGGCAAGCTGGCCGAAGCAGAACCGTTGGTCCGCGAGGCGCTGGCCCTGCAGAAGAAGCTGCTGGGCCAGGAACACCCACATATCGTTCAGTTGCTCAACAGCCTCTCTGAGGTGCTCTGGAAGCAGGACAAGCTGGAGGAGGCGGAAACGACGTATCGTGAAACGCTGGCCCTGCAGAAGAAGCTGCTGGGCGAGGAACACCCGGATGTCGCTCGGTCGCTTAACAACCTCGCGGGGGTGCTTCTGGAGCAGGACAAGCTGGAGGAGGCGGAAACGACGTATCGTGAAACGCTGGTCATGCGGAAGAAGCTGCTGGGCCAGGAACACCCGGATGTCGCTCAGTTGCTGGACACCCTTGCGGGGGTGCTTCGGAGGCAGGGCAAGCTGGAGGAGGCGGAAGCCGTGCATCGCGAGGCACTGGTCATGCAGCGAAAGCTCCTGGGTAACGAACACATGGCTGTATCCGGGTCGCTCAACAATCTCGCGCTGGTGCTCAGGGCGAAGGGCAACCTGGAGGAGGCAGAAGCGATGTTCCGGGAGGCGCTAGCGATCTCACGGAGACTCCAGGAGGACCATGTGTTTGTCTCGATCCAACTCAAGAACCTCGCAGAGATTCTGGAGGCGCGTGGCGACCTGGCCGGTGCGGAGACGATTCGCGGCGAGGCGCAGGCCATCAAGGCAAGACAACTACAGACGCGACCTTCGCCGTGAAGTCGGGCAAGCCGACTGCGGTGATCGCAACGGAGAGGGGTTGCGTGTGGGCCAATGGCTGGGAAGGAGAACAAGATGAGAAGAACTTGCCTGCTCCTAATGGTGACATGGATTACGGCATCCATGGCTGGTTGTTCAGCGTTCGAAGAGCTTCTTGACCATGATACGTATGCCGACAGGTACGATCCGCCCCACAGTAGATGGTCGTGCGTAACCCCGAGATACCTCCAAAGAGCTTTCGGTCCGGGCGTGAACCCCTATGATCAATATCCCGGCATCTACCGGCCGCTATACCTTGAATGGCCCTCCATGAACTGTGGAAACAGGTTGGAGGGTTTTCGTCCTGATCTAGTCACATCAATATCCAACCTCCGGGAGGAATGGAATGGCCATTCACAGTTCGTTGAGTGAGGATGGGCAGTGGTTGGCACCGGCCGCGGAGCGGAACGTGCGTGTATACCGTATTGGCGCACTCCCGGCGTCTTCCGGGCCTTTGCAGCAACGGCCGGGTGCCGCTGTCACGATCGCCAATCCGGGGACCAACCGACCGTGCAGGCACTCTGAGTGCTGGTTTCGCCGCTGTCCGGTGTCGGTGGCCGTGCAAGGTGCCCCCTTGCACCTGAATTCCCCAGGAGAATGGCGGTATGTCTACGGGCCAGGAGACCGGCATCGTTGCCGGGAGAAGGCCGTATGAAGAATCTCGGATCGTACATCGTTGGGGCAGCAAGATGAGACTGATCCATACGAAAGGAGGGACACACTACCGACGGTGGGTGAACCCCATACTGTCGTTTCTCCTTCCTGGCTCGGCCCAATTCCTGTCTGGGCAGAGGCCAAGGGGAGTCGTCGTGTTCGTGGTGTATCTCCTTCTCGTCGCCGGGCTCATCACCTTTGTCGTTCACCCAAAGACCGCGTATTCGATCGTGGACATGGGACCCTTTGACTGGTTCCCACTCCTCTTGTGGCTTGCCGTGTCTGCGGATAGTCTGCGTCGTCCGGTTCCTCGCCTGGGGTTCCGAGGCTGGGGCGTGTTCCTCCTCGTCTGCCAGGGCATCCCGATCCTCTTATTGCTCGCCGTGTGGACCCTCCTTGTTCAGCCCTTCAGCGTTCCGACAGGCGGGATGCAGCCGACGATCATGGGCAACAGGAAAGATACGGACGGAAGTCAGCTCCCCGGCGATCACATCTTCGTCAACAAACTCACCTACCGGTTCTCTAGACCTCAGAGAGGCGACGTGGTTGTGTTCAGGACACGGGGGCTCAAGTCGGTCGAAGAGGACACATACTACGTCAAGCGTGTCGCCGGACTTCCCGGCGAGACAGTCGGGATTGACGCGCCGTACCTTCTGGTCAACGACAGGCGAGTCACGGAACCCGAAATCTTCAGCAGGATTGCGGAGGGGAAAGACGGATTCTCGGGGTTCTGTCCGGCGATACGTTTCTCCGGTCCTGAGGCGCCGCTTGCCTCGCCGTCGGCCCGAATCACGCTTGGCTCCGACGAGTACCTTGTTCTCGGCGACAACACGCGAGCAAGTCGGGACAGTCGGTACTTCGGCCCCGTCAAACGAAGTACAATCATAGGGAAGGCATTCTATGTCTACGCACCGGCCGAGAGAAAACGAAGAATCGAATAGGCCCCCAACGACGGCCTCCTCTCGCGGGGCTTGCCTGCGGGGCCGCGGGTTCACAGATGGAGAGGCCGGGCTTCGGCATGGAACTGATCGTAGACCGCCATACATGTGGGCGACCTACGACTGCGACGAGACGCTCAACTGTGTGGCCTTCAGCCCCGATGGCCGATTCGTCCTCACCTACGCCCTGTTGCAGGCATTGAGCCCGAGCCACTTGTGGTCTGTGCCCAACGGCTGAACAAGCGACTCGAACGCGATAGACTATACAGAACATGAACATGAGATATACATTTCGTGCCGTGCGAGAATGCCGATAGGGTCGATGCAATCGTGTGGTCTAGAACTCTCAAAACCTTCTGCAGCAAGGTTTTGCAGATAGCCCATTGCACTTGGCACGGCCGTCGCTAGGTGATGGATGGCATGAGCGCCTAGATCAACACCGCCCGAAGCCAGAGGATGCCTTATGGGTACGCGAAACGACAACCGGCTGGACCGCTCCTTTGCCTGGTTCACCACCACGCAGTTCCTGGGTGCACTGAACGACAACCTGTTTCGCTGGCTGATATTCTACTTCCTCATAGCGACCCCGGGATCTGATCGCAGCGACACGGTCAGCCAGGCGATCCAGGCTGTGTTCGTGCTGCCATTCCTGCTCTTTACACCCATGGCCGGTCGGCTTGCGGACCGATACACCAAGCGTGACCTGATCGTGCTCGCCTGTGGGGCGGACCTCCTGATCATGCTGGGAGGCTGTACCGCCTTTGTGGTCAGGAATCCTCTGGGTCTCTATGCCGTTCTGTTCCTGACCTGTGCCCAGAGCGCGTTCTTTGGCCCCAGCAAGTACGGCATCATCCCTGAGCTGGTCGAGCACTCCAACCTGAGCAGGGCCAATGGCGTCATCAATGGCCTGACCTACCTGGCTGGCGTGTTGGGCACGGTTGGCGCTGTCTTGCTTGCATGGGGGTTGAGTCCCCACTATGCCCTGGCCGCCATCACCTGTGTGGTGGTCTCAGCCATGGGACTCATCGCCAGTCTTCCGATCCGTCGCACCCCCAGGGGGGCCTGTGAAGGCAACATCGTATCCTGGAGGGCCCTTGCCAAGCCGATCGCCGCGATCCGAACGAACCATGACCTGGGTCTGGCTGTGCTGGCCTCAGCGTATTTCAACCTCCTAGCTGGCCTGTTTGCGATTGCCCTGATCCCCTATGGCATCCGGCACCTGGGGCTTCCCCCGATTCAGAGCGGGTACCTGTTCCTGGTCACGGCCATAGGGATCGCCATGGGGTCGTATCTGGCAGGACACCTGTCCGCTCGCTCTGTGGAGGCGGGACTCATCCCAGTCGGGGCCATAGGCCTGTTTGCCGCGTCGGTGGCCCTGGCCTGGGTGCCAGAAGGGCACGTGACCGAGGCGATCTTCTTCATTGCACTGATGGGCATGAGCGGCGGTCTGTTCCTCGTACCGGTCTCTGCCCTGATCCAGTGGCTGAGTCCACAACCCATACGCGGTCAGGTCCTGGCCGTCTCCAAGTGGCTCGATTGGGCCGGCGTCCTGGCCTCTGCAGGCCTGTCATGGGCCTTGACCGCCATGGGCCTGTCGAGCACAGGGGTCTTCGTCTCTGCGGGCGTCCTGACCCTGCTCCTGGCGATCGTGACCCTTTGGAGGCTGCCCGACTTCTTTGTGCGGTTCATCATCGTGGTCCTGGTGCGGTCCGTGTACCGGATCAAGGTCAGGGGTGCAGAGAACGTCCCCACAGAAGGCCCCGCCCTGTTGGCGGCCAACCACGTGGGGTGGCTCGACGCCTTCCTCCTGGGGGCTACGCAGCAACGGAGGATCCGCTTCATCATGTCCCGCGAGGTCTTCCAGAAGAGCGCGTTTCGCCCTCTCTTCAGGCTCATGAAGGTGATCCTCATCTCCGCCAAGGACCCGCCCAAGCAGATCATCCAATCCCTGCGCCAGGCCCGCCAGGCCCTGGACGAGGGCCAGCTCGTGTGCATCTTCCCCGAGGGTGTGATCACGCGGAACGGGATGATCCATGGGTTTCGGGGCGGGCTGGAGCGGATCCTCAGGGGCAGCGACTATCCCCTGATCCCCGTCTATATCGGCGGGGCCTGGGGCAGCATCTTCAGCTACTCCCGCGGCCGGATCGGCGGGTGGCCCCACAGGATCCCCTATCCGGTCTCGGTCCACTTCGGCGAACCCATGCCCGCGACCTCCCAGGCCTGGGAGGCCAGGCAGCGGGTCTGCGAGCTGTCCGCAGACTTCTTCAATGACCGGGCACCCGCGCGCGTGCCCCTGGGAGGGCTGTTCGTCCGCACGGCCCGAAGGCACTGGGGACGGCCGTGCGTCAGCGACGTCACAGGCAGACACCTGACCTATGGCCAGACCCTCACGGCCGCCGTCCTGCTGGCCGGGCGGATCGCCGACCGGACCGGCCCTGCGAATCGCATCGGGCTCCTGCTGCCGCCATCGGTCGCTGCAGCCGTGATCCATATGGCCCTGGCCCTGCTCCGCAGGGTACCGGTCAAACTCAACTACACCGCCTCAGCCGAGGCCCGCCAGGCCGCACTGTGCCGGTGCCAGGTCCAATACGTCATCTCCTCCAGGACCGTCCTCGCCAGGTTGGGCCTCGATCGTCTGGAGGCAGACACCCTGTTCGTGGAGGACCTGCTGGGCTCCATCCGTGCGCTGGACAAGGTCAAGGCCTGGCTCAAGGCCAGGTTCTGGCCATCACGACTTCTATGTCCCGCCAAGGGATTCCAGGGCGATGACGAGGCCGCGATCCTCCTGTCCTCCGGCAGCACAGGGCAGGCCAAGGCCGTGACCCTCAGCCACCACAACATCCAGTCCAACCTGGAGCAGATGAGTATGGTCTTCCGGATCACCCAACAGGACCGGTTCTGCGGGGTCCTGCCCCTGTTCCACTGCTTCGGCCTGACCATCACCCTGTGGTTTCCACTCATGCACGGCGCTGCGGTCAGCTTCATCCCCAATCCCCTGGACGGCAAGGCCGTGGCGGACTGCGTGCGCAAGGACCGGTGCACACTGCTGCTGGCCACGCCCACATTCCTTCAGGTCTATCTCCGCCGTGCTGAGAGGGTGGACTTGGCCTCACTCCGCGAGGTCATTGTGGGCGCGGAGAAGCTGACCTCGGACCTGGCGGATGCCTTCGAGCAACGGTTCGGCATTCGGCCCCACGAGGGCTACGGGGCTACGGAGACCAGCCCCGTGATCTCCATCAACCTGCCGGCCGTGGAGATCGACGGCGTGCGCCAGATCGGGACCAAGCCTGGCTCCGTGGGCCAGTCCATGCCCGGCATGGCCCTGAAGGTCACGGATCCGGACACGGGCCGGGTCCTGCCCCCGGGTCAACAGGGCCTGTTGTGGGTCAAGGGACCCAACGTCATGCGGGGTTACCTGGGCGCGCCGGACCTCACGCGAGAGGTCATCCAGGACGGGTGGTACAACACCGGCGACATCGTGACCCTGGATGAGGACGGGTTCCTCTTCATCACGGACCGCCTGAGCCGGTTCAGCAAGATCGGCGGAGAGATGGTCCCCCACGTCCAGGTCGAGCAGGTCTGCTCGAAGACCTTGAAGACCACGGAGCGGGTCATGGCCGTGACCGGCGTCCCGGACCCGGTCAAGGGCGAGGAACTGGTGGTCCTGTACGTCCCGATCAAGGCCTGTCCGGAACGGATGCACGAGGCCATCACGGCTAGTGCACTGCCGAACCTCTGGAAGCCCAGACGCAGGAACTTCATGCCGGTCGAATCCATCCCGATCCTCGGATCAGGGAAACTGGACATCCAGCGATTGAGGCACTTGGCCGTGGAGCAGGCGGCTGTGCAGACCCCGCTGAGCTGAGCTCGCCGGAGGCAAGGGCCTCCGTCGGAAGAGTCATGGACATGGGCTGCCGTACATGGCGATCGGAGAGCAAAATCTATGAAATCCCACGCAACCTCACAGCGGAGCGGACAGGGACCCCGCCGGCGCAGGGTTCCCCTGCTGTTGGCAGTTGCCTTGGCGGCATTGGGCTGCCATGCAACCCCTCTGCAGAGACACTCGCGACCCCAGGAGCCCGTGCGTTTCGCGGTCCTCTCCGATCCGCACCTGTATGACCGGCGACTGGGCGATTCCGGTCAGGCGTTCGAAGACTGCGTGAAACAGGACCCCAAGCTCCTGAGGGAGAGCGAGGCCATCCTGGATGCGGCGATCGAGGGCATGGTCCAGCAGCGTGTGCGTTTTGTCATGATCTGCGGCGACCTCACGAAAGCCGGCGAACTGCAGAGCCATGTCCTGATGACACGGTATCTTGCGAGACTCGAACGGCGAGGTCTTCAAGTCTATGTCGTGCCAGGCAATCACGATATCAACAACCCCGAGGCCGTGGCCTACGAAGGCGACACGACTCGGCAGGTTGAGCGTGTCAGCCCGCAACTCTTCCGCGACCTGTACGATCGGTTCGGGTATGGACAGGCAATTGCGGAGGACGCCCATTCTCTCAGCTATGTCGCCCAGCCGGCGCACGGGCTGTGGCTGTTGGCCATTGACTCCTGCAAGTACCAGGAGAGCGAGACACGGGACGTTCACATGATCAGCGGCCGGATTTCGCCTGAGACCATGGCCTGGATTCAGGGCGTCATGCAACAGGCCCATGCAAGCGGAAAACGGGTCATGGCCTTCATGCATCATGGCGTGAACGAGCACTTCCGCGGTGAGGCCGAGTTCTTCCCGGACTACCTGGTGGACAACTGGCCCGCGGTGAGCCTGCAACTCGCAGACACCGGGTTGAAGGTCGTTTTCACCGGACACTACCATTCTCAAGACGCGGCCTATCGGGTGGACGAGGCCCTCAAGCCCCTGTCGCCGCTTTGCGATGTGGAAACCGCGTCACTCACCGAGTACCCCTGTGCTTTCCGGATCGTCACGGTCGGCTCGGATGACGCGCTGCACATCGAGAGCCGGTATGTGACGGACATCCAGGCGGATACGGGAGGCATCCCTTTCCAGGACTACGCCCACACCTTCCTGGCGGTCCGGGAGCCGGACATCGTCGCCGACCACCTGGTGGCACACTACCAGTTGCGGCCGTATCAAGCTGCGCTGGTCTCGCCGTTTCTGGCCGACGCCATTATTGCCAACTATGCGGGAGATGAGGCGCCGTCACCGGAAACGCAGGCCCTTATCAACGCCTATGTGGACAGTCCCGATCCGATGCACAGACTGGGTCTTGCATTGCAGGGCATCTGGACCGACTTGCCGCCCGCAGACCGAGAATTGACGCTGCCGCTTACCATGGACTGAGGTCATCAAATGGGTCAAGTGCAACGGAGACTCGTTGCCACCGAGCTGTTGATCGCTGCAGCGTGTACGTCAGGGCTGTGGGCACAGGGTGAGGGTCCGGATCCGGTGATCAAGATGATCCCAGCAGATTGCCTGTTCTGCGTACGGATCAACAACCTGGACCAGTCGCTCAGTCAGCTCGATCAGTTCCTGGCAGGGGTCTCGCCCATCAACGTGGGCATGATGGCCAAGATGCAGCTTGGCCGGGTCCTGCGCAATCCCATGCTGGCGGGTGTCAAGACCGATGGGACCCTTGCCGTGTTCGCGGTCCCACCTGGCGGCGAGGTCAAGAGCCCGACTGGAATCGCAAAGGGCCTGTCGCTCCTGCTCGCAGTCTCAGACTACAGCCAGTTCACGGCCAGCTCCGAGGTCGGCGAGGCCGATCCCAATGGCGTGTCCGCATTGAAAGGCGCCGGCCTGTATGTCGCCCACGTGGATGGTTATGCCCTGATCGGCCAATCGGCCTCTGCCGGGGCCTTTGCGGCGAGGGCCCAATCCTTGAAGGCCCGAGCTGCCCTTTCCCTGGCCGGCACATTGGATGCGGATGAACTGGCCACCGCGACCAAGGAACCGATGTGGATCTACGGAAATGCCCAGTTCCTAGCTAGTGCCGTTTCCAGAAACGTTCCATAGGTTTTGTTAACGTAGGTACTTGCGCCATGCCAAGAGAGGTACTATATAGAGTCCCACGTGCTGACAAGGATGTTGCCGTTGCATGTGGAGACTTGGTA
>JAGOQT010000150.1 GCA_018007255.1 Phycisphaerae bacterium
CGTCTGATCCACGGCTCCGCCGTGCCTTGTGTGCCCACGGCACACAATGGTGTGCTGCGGCAGGGTCGCCTCCCCAGGCAAGCCTGGTCAGCGACCCTCCCTTGCACACGATCGGACGGCTCACGGCCATTGCGATCGCTCCTTCGCTTCCCGCATTCCGAAAACCGAACACCGAAAGCCGGAGCCTTCGGCTCCCTAAGCCTGGGCACTGGCCCACACATGACAACTGAACTGAGAAACAGATTCTTAGCCACGAAACCCACGAAAGCACACGAACGCTGGCGCCGGGGCTGGAGTGCTGGGGTGTACCAGTGTCCGCCGTCTGATCCACGGCTCCGCCGTGCCATGGAGGCCGCGGGCCTCCATGGGTGGCCTTCGCCCGAGACGGCTCTGCAAGCCAGCTTGCGTCGCCGTCGCAGGCTCGGCCACGATCCGACGGCTCAGGGCCGTTGCGATCAATCGCTCACCTACCTCTTTGCGCATCAGGCGGCCCGTATTCCGCTTCCCGCTTGGCGCATCACGCTTGCCGCGCTTGAGCCGTACGGCTGTGGGCGAGCAGGGCTGCGTGGAGCAAGCTGGCTTGCGGGACGAAGGCCTGCGCAGACCACCCGGCAGGCGAATGCCTGCCAGGTACACGCGGAGCGTGTGCGTACGGCGGCCTCGGAGCGGGAATGGGACTCGAACTGCGGCGGGAGCCCTTTCGTGTGGTTTCGTGGGTTTCGTGGTTACACTCTCAGTTCCTCTGCCTCATGTGTTTCGTGGCCAGGAGGCGGCGAAGCCGCCACGGTCTGACTGTCCGACTGTCTGACTATCTGACGGGAGGTCCGCAGGACCGGCGGCCTGACTAGATTCGGTGGTATCGTAAATTGGTCTTGACTGATTTACGATGCCCGCGATAATGGTCAATATGGATGTCCGTGCACGGGTCTATGACGGGGTGCTGACGGATCACCTCGGATCCCAACGCCAGATGGCCATGGTCAGCGGGCCTCGGCAGGTGGGAAAGACCACGACCTGTCGACTGCTGGCTGAGGTCTACCTCAACTGGGACAATGGGGACGACCGCGCACTCGTCTTGAGGGGGCCTTCTGCTGTGGCCCAGAGGCTGGGGCTCCAGAGGCTCAGGGCCGCTGCACCGACAGTCCTCTTCGATGAGCTGCACAAGTTCACCAAGTGGAAGCAGTTCCTCAAGGGGTTCTTCGATACCTATGCTGGGCAGGCCCGTGTCCTGATCACGGGCAGCTCCCGCATGGATGTGTACCGCCGGGGCGGGGACAGCCTGATGGGGCGGTACTTCCTGTACCGCATGCACCCCTTCACTGTGGCCGAGGCGATCCGGCAGGACCTGCCCGATCCGGACCGCATTGTCCGCAGTCCGCGGCCCATCTCCAAGGACGACTTCTCGGCCCTGTGGACCCACGGCGGGTATCCGGAGCCCTTTGTCAAGCGGGACATCCGGTTCAGCCGCAGATGGCGAGGCCTGCGCATGCAGCAGTTGCTTCGCGAGGACGCGCGGGACATGACCCAGATCCAGCAACTGGGTCAACTGGAGACCCTGGCGGCCCTCCTGTCTGCGCGGTCCGGCCGGCAGTTGGTCTACAGCAGCCTTGCGGCCGAGGTCCAGGCCTCGGTGGACACGATCCGGCGATGGATTGCCACACTCTGTCACCTGCAGATGGGGTTTCTGGTCAGGCCCTGGTTCAAGAACGTGGCCCGTTCCCTCCGCAAGGAGCCCAAGTGGTTCCTCAGGGATTGGTCCGGGATAGATGATCCGGGGTCGCGGGCCGAGACGTTTGTCGCCTGCCATCTGCTCAAGGCCGTGGAGGGCTGGACAGACCTGGGTCTGGGGACCTTCGAACTGGGGTATCTTCGTGACAAGGAACAACGCGAGGTGGATTTCGTAGTCGTGCGGGACGGCAAGCCGTGGTTTCTTGTGGAGGCCAAGACCGGCGACGACACGCTCAGTCGTGCCTTGAAGTCGTTTCAGGACCAGGTGAACGCCCCCCACGCATTCCAGGTCGTGCTGGAGGCGGACTTCGTGAAGGCCGACTGTTTTGCCGCTGGGCCCCGGCCCTTGGTAGTCCCTGCGAGGACATTCCTTTCGCAACTGATGTGAAACGGTCGGCCTGTCGGACTGGAGCGACGGTGTGGCCGGTTGCCCACATGTGACAACTGAACTGAAAAACGGATTCTTAGCCACGAAACCCACGAAAACACACGAACGCTGGCGCTGGGGCTGGGCGATTGGGGTGTACCAGGGTACGCCGCCTGATCCACGGCTTCGCCGTACACTGTGTGCCCACGGCACACAAGGGTGTGCTGTGGCAGGGTCGCCTCCCCAGGCAAGCCTGGTCAGCGACCCTCCCTTGCACACGATCTGACGGCTCAGGCCCGTTGCGGGCATTCCTTCGCTTGCCGCTTTGGACACCATGCCTGCGGCATTCCGAACACCGAGAACTGAACACTGAAGAGCGGAGCCCTCGGCTCCCTACGCCTGCCGCGTCTGAGCCGTACGCCTGGCGGCGAGCAGGACTGCGTGGAGCAAGCTCGCTCGCGTAGCGCAGACCCCCGATGACCGTGATGCGTGCTCTGGGGAACACAGAACTGACATACAGATTCTCTGCCACGAAACCCACGAAAACACACGAACGCTGGCGCCGGGGCTGGAGTGCTGGGGTGTACCAGTGTCCGCCGTCTGATCCACGGCGTTGCCGTGCCATGGAGGCCGCGGGCCTCCATGGGTGGCCTTCGCCCGAGACGGCTCTGCAAGCCAGCTTGCGTCGCCGTCTCAGACTCGGCCACGATCGGACGGCTCAGGGCCGTTACGATCGCCGTCGGCTCCTGTCGCTTCCCGCTTTGCGCATTACGCTTGCCGCATCCCGCCTGCCAGGTACACGCGGAGCGTGTGCGTACGGCGGACCTGGAGCGGGAATGGGACTCGAACTGCGGCGTGAGCCCTTTCGTGTGGTTTCGTGGGTTTCGTGGCTAGAAGATTACCCGTTCCACCGTGGCCCTCGGGAACGAGCCAAAGTTGGCCAACAATCCCAGACGCAATCCAGTGCCCTTAAGGTAGTTCATCACCTGGGCTCGGTGTTCCCCTGTGAGGGACTTCACCGCCTTGATCTCCACCAGAATCCGGTCGTAGCAGACCAGATCGGCCTTGTAGGTCTGCTCTAACACCTGTCCCTTGTACATCAGTCGCAGCAGTCGCTGGGACTCAAACGGGATGTGCCGGGCCAGCAGCTCCTTCTCAAGGCACTCCTGGTACACGGACTCCAGGAATCCCACACCGAGTTCCTTGTACACGTCGAATACCGCCCCCTGGATGGCGTAGCACTCGTCCTTGAACAGAAGCTCATCCGCCATGGTCGCCCTCTGCCGGCAGGTGCTCTGTGGTCGTCTCTGGGTACTATATCTGTCTCACAGGGGGGTGAGAAGTCCCATTCTTTGCCGGCCACGAAACCCACGAAAACACACGAACGCTGGCGCCGGGGCTGGAGTGCTGGGGTGTGCGAGGGTCTGCCGTCTGATCCACGGCTCCGCCGTGCCATGGAGGCCGTCGGCCTCCATGGGTGGCCTTCACCTGAGACGGCTCTGCAAGCGAGCTTGCGTCGCCGTCGCAGGTTCGGCCACGATCACACGGCTCAGGGCCGTTACGATCGCCGTCGGCTCCTGTCGCTTCCCGCTTTGCGCATTACGCTTGCCGCATCCCGCCTGCCAGGTACACGCGGAGCGTGTACGTACGGCGGCCTTGGAGCGGGGTTAGGACTCAAACTGCGGCGTGAGCCTCTTTGTTCGTGTGGTTTCGTGGGTTTCGTGGCTATACTCTCAGTTCCTCTGCCTCGTGCGCTTCATGGCCAGTTGGCGGCGGGGGCGCCTTCTCAGTCGCACAGTCGAGCGTAGGCGGCGGAGCCGCCACGGTCCGACAGGAGGTCCGTACGTATGCAGATTATCAAGACATCCATTCCAGGCATCCTTGTGTTTGAGCCGAAGGTCTTTCGGGACACGCGTGGGTTCTTTGTTGAGACCTGGAATGCCCGGCGCTACCGTGATGCTGGGATCACGGAGGAGTTTGTGCAGGACAACATCTCCTGCTCGTGCAAGGGTACGCTGAGGGGACTCCACTTCCAGCACCCAGGGGGCCAGGGGAAGCTGGCGCAGGTCCTGGCGGGCAGGGTGTTTGACGTGGCCGTGGACATCCGGGTCAGTTCTCCCTCCTTTGGACGGTGGTTTGGGCTGGAGCTCTCCTCGGAACGCTGCAACCAGATCTACATCCCGCCCGGATTCGCCCACGGCTTCTGCGTGCTCAGCGATACGGCGTTGTTCAGCTACAAGTGCACGGCGTACTACGATCCCCGAACCGAGGGAGGGATCCGCTGGGACGACCCGGAGATCGGCATTGAGTGGCCGCCGGATACCGCGCCGATCCTCTCGGCTAAGGATGCCCGGTACGGGCCGCTGTCCCAGATCGCAAGGGAGCGACTGCCTGAAGCCGGTCGGACGGTGGGACAGTAGCGACGGTGTGGCCGTTGGCCCACATGTGACAACTGAACTGAGATACAGATTCTCTGCCACGAAACCCACGAAACCACACGAACGCTGGCGCCGGGGCTGGGCGTTTGGGGTGTACCAGGGTCCGCCGTCTGATCCACGGCTTTGCCGTGCCTTGTGTGCCCACGGCACACAATGGTGTGCTGCGGCAGGGTCGCCTCCCCAGGCAAGCCTGGTCAGCGACCCTCCCTTGCACACGGTCTGCCGGCTCAGGCAGCTGCCTCGGGCCGACCGTCGGACCGTGCCACCGTCTTACCGCGGCCTTTGGCCGCCACCACCTGACTACCTGTGTCCACAGCCCTCGGCTCCCTACGCTTACCGCTTAGCGCATCACGCTTTCCGCGGCTGAGCCGTACGCCAGTGGGCGAGCAGGGCTGCGTGGAGCAAGCTCGCTTGCGGAACGCAGACCTGCGCAGACCACCGGGCAGGCGCATGCCTGCCAGGTACACGCGGAGCGTGTACGTACGGCGGCCTTGGAGCGGGGTTAGG
Source organism: Phycisphaerae bacterium (assembly GCA_018007255.1). Lineage (GTDB taxonomy): Bacteria > Planctomycetota > Phycisphaerae > Sedimentisphaerales > Anaerobacaceae > DTPU01. The sequence continues at coordinate 5,041 of JAGOQT010000150.1, forward strand.
ACTCAAACTGCGGCGTGCACCTCTTTGTTCGTGTGGTTTCGTGGGTTTCGTGGCTATACTCTCAGTTCTTGTGCCCAGCGCAATTCGTGGCCAGTTGGCGAAGCCGCTACGGTCTGACGGTAGGTCCGTAGGACCGTGAGACAGTGAGACGGTCGGACGGTAGGCGGCAAAGCCGCCCTGTCAGTCGGACAGTTGGACAGTCGGACTGTGGGCGGCGGAGCCGCCACGGTTGGACGGTGAGACGGTTGGACGGCAAGCGGCGGAGCCGCCACGGTCTGACTGTCGGACGGGAGTTCCGTGGGAGCAAGGGATGGCGAAGCGACGAGTGGCCAGTTACGAAGAGCTGGATGTGTACAAACTGGCAGTCGAGCTTCAGCAGCGTGTCTTCGATGTGTCGAGGGCCTGGCCCGCAGAGGAGCGGTACTCACTCACCGACCAGATACGCCGGGCAGCCCGATCCATCGGTGGCAACATTGCCGAGTCGTGGGCCAAGCGACGGTATCCGGCGCACTTTGTCAGCAAGCTGTCCGATGCGGATGGTGAGCAGAACGAGACACGACACTGGCTACGAACTGCACTTGCCTGCGGCTACCTCAAGGCCGGCGAACACGCGGAGCTTGACGCGATGTGCAAACGGGTCGGGGCTATGCTTGGCCGCATGATGGTGGATACGGAATCGTGGTCTGACGGTCCGACGGTCTAACGGTCCGACTGTCTGACGGGAGGTCCGCAGGACCGCAAGGCGGCGGGGGCGCCACGGTCTGACTGTCTGACAGAAACGGCGTCCTATAACAGGTCATCACTACCGCTAGGCGCTGCTCTGCTTATCATGCAACGCGCCTCGCCTTATATGTACTAAGCCGTGGACTGGAGCGGTACGATACTAGTCTTATGGCGGATACTCAGGTCATCCTGTTCGCAAGTCCGTACCGGTTTGGGAGGTGCCCCGCAGGGTTCGGGGAGGCGACTGCCTTGTGGCCGGTTGGGAGTCGGACTGCGATCGAGGGCCTGATGGAGCAGTTGGCCTCGGAGGGGATTGAGGAGGTGGTGGTGTACTCGGACCGTCAGGCACCACTGGACGAGCGGTCATTTCCCACTCAGACGCCTGTGCGAGTGCGGTTTGTCCGGGATCCGGAGGTCTCGGGCAGTGCAGGGATGTTGCGCATGGCGGTGGACGCGGGTTTCACGGGGAGGATCGTGGTGTTGCCGGTCAACGTGGTCAACCCGCCCAGGGTCAGTCAGTTGCTGGCTGCTCACTCCGAGGGCCAGGGCGTGCTGACCGTGTTCCTGAATCCGGGGCCGTGCGAGACCCTGTCCGAGGTCTACGTGTGCGAGGGGAGCATCCTGGAGCATATCCCCGAGCAGGGCTACTGGGATATCAAGGAGCGGGTGATCCCGGAGCTGGCCACGCTGGGCAAGCGGGTGCACCAGGCGGTCTTGCCCGAGGCCGCGGGCTGGTTCGACGATGGGGAGGGTTACCTGCAGGCCGTGTCCGACCACCTGGACAGGGTCGTACGATCAGACCCGGGGCTCCGGCCCCTGGATCGGGGTCAGGGCGGGCAGGTCTGGGTCTCGGGCGCAGTGGACATCCACCCTGCAGCTCGGGTCTGCGGTCTTGTGGCTGCACTGGAGGGGGCCTGTATCGGCGAGGAGACGGTGGTGGTCGGTCCTGCGGTGATCGGTCGCAAGGCCTCTGTGGATAGGGGGGCGGCCGTGGTCCGGAGTGTGCTGTGGGACCAGGCCCGCGTGGGCAGCGGTGCACAGGTGACCAGGTGCGTGGTGGGTCGCGACGCGTCGCTGCCCAGCGGCGACTGGGACGGAGACGTGGTTGCCTCCCCGAGGCGGGCTAAGTCAGGCGCAGGTGCAGCAGTTACGGGTACGCCAAGGAGTGGACGTGTGGACATGACCAAGGGCAGGGTTGGGCTGCTCAGCCCGCGGGTCGCAGCAGGGCTGGCCGCTGTGACGGCTGCGTTGCTGTGGTCCTTGTGGCCGGGGCTGAAGGACCTGTGGACGATCTGGAACAGGAGCGACGAGTACTCCTCGGGGTTGTTGGTCCCGCTCCTGGCTGCCTATGTGTTGTGGTGCAGGCGGGATGAGTTCAAGGACCTGTTGCCCAGGCCGTGCCTCTGGGGGCTGGTCTTGCTGGTCCTGGGCCAGGGACTGCGGATCTTTGGGCTATACCAGTTGTACGGTTCAGCGGAGCGATTGTCCGTGGTGGTGACCATCTGGGCCGTGGCGTTGGCGTTGGGGGGTTGGGGCGTGGTCCGCAAGGTCTGGCCCGTGCTCGCCTTCCTGGTGCTGATGCTCCCGTGGCCCAACCGGGTCCAGACGGCCATCACACTGCCCCTGCAGAGCTGGTCCACCTCGTCGGCCGTGTTCGGCCTGGAGCTGATCGGGTACGATGTGGTTCGCGAGGGCAATGTCATCCACATCGGTGATACGAGCGTGGCCGTGGCAGAGGCCTGCAACGGCCTGCGCATGATCACGGCCTTCTTCGTGATCACCGGCCTGGTCGTGCTCCTGGTCCGGCGGCCCTGGTGGGAGAAGCTGATCGTGCTCCTGTCCAGCGTGCCCATCGCCCTGATCTGCAACACCCTCCGATTGGCGGTCACGGCCGTGGCCTTCACGGTCCTCAAGGGAGATCGCTGGCAACAGGTCTTCCATGACTTTGGCGGGTATGCTATGATGCCCCTTGCGCTGGCGATCGTGGTGGCGGAGCTGTGGATCTTGAGGAGACTGACTGACCAGCCGATGGCGGACGAGGGTGCGGGTATCATACGGAGGGTCCAGGGCAAGGATGGGTGTGCCATGTCGCGATCCCAGGCGGGAGCGGCTGGGCGGTGTGACTGAATATCCAACAGCGCAGGAGACCTGACCATGAGTGATTTGGAGCGATACATAGACCGGGTCATGGACCACGGACAGGGCGGATCGGCCCTGGGCACGCCGCGCCGGCCCGAGGGGATCGGCCCCGCGGTCGTTGGGGAGACGCCCGGTGATGAGACGGGTGGGCCGTCCGTGAACATCCTGGCCGCACTCCTGCGAAGGTGGTACATCGTGCTGGCGGTCTTTGTGGTTGTGGCCGGCATCGGCGTGCCCCTGGTGTGGCTGTTGGTGCAGCCCGGGTTCGTGGTAACAGGGTCTATCCGCGTGGCCCCGTCCCAGCGGGACATCCTGACTGGGGAGGTGGACCGCGCGGTGTCGTCGAACTATGAGGGGTATGTGAACACCCAGGCCATGAGCGTGACCAGCCCTGCGGTCCTGGAGCGGGTGGTGGACGACCTGGTCCCGCGGAACCTCGCCTTCTTCAACAGGGACCCGAATCGCCCCCTGGATCAGCTCAAGCGGCGCCTCGACACCCTGTCCGGCGTGGTCGGGCCCATGGACCGGCTCAAGCGGGCCCTGTCCTCGGGCGTGATCTCGGTCCAGCCCGTGCGGAGGACCGAGCTGATCGCAGTGACCATGAAGAGCATGTCGCCCCCGGAGGCCACTGTTATTGTGGATTCAATCATCCGCAACTACATGGCGATCTATGCGTATGGGGCCACGCGCGAGGAGGAGGCGAATCTGCGGCTCATGGAGAACGAGAGGCGGGAGCTGCAGGAGAAGATGCAGCAGAAGAACCAGCAGATCCGGCAGCTCGCCCAGGAGTTCGGGACCACCACCTTGGACAGCCGGCAGGACATGATGGTCCAGCGCCAGGCAGCCCTGCTCACCGAGCTGACCAGGCTGGAGTCCAGCCGGATCAGCCTGGAGGCCAGTCTGGAGGTGCCTGTCCCTGTAACCCTGGCTGTGGATGCGAACCAGACCGTGGACCCCAACACCATGACCGTCGCCCCCATGCTGTCCGCCAGGAATCAGTACACCAGCTCCGATCCCATGGTGCAGGAACTGACCCGTCGGATCGTGACGATGGAGCAGGATCTGATCTTGACCAGGCAGACCCTGGCCCCTGAGAACCCCACCATTGCACAGAGAGAGGCCCTGCTCGAGACCTTCCGCTCTCGTCTGGAGACCAAGCGGGAGGAGGTGGGCAAGGAGTTTGACGAGGTCGTGTCCGAGCAGCGGCAGGTGGCCTCGGAACAGCAGAAGATCGCCGCAGAGCTGGAGGCCAAGGCTAGGGAGCAGAAGATCCAAGAGAGACGCTTGGAGACCGAGCTGGCCATTGCACGGATCAAGGCCCACGAGAATCGGCTCAAGCAGATCCTGTCCCAAGAGGATGACCAGGTCCGTCAGGTGGGACGCACGTCCCTGGACATCCAGGACCTCCAGTTCCAGTTGAGTCTGGACAAGGAGATGCACGACACGGTCAGCAGGCGGATCAAGGAGCTGGAGATGGAGGGCAAGCGGGACCCGCGGATCACGGTCCATTCTCCGGCCAATGTCCAGGGCTACGAGGACAAGCGTGTCAAGTTCTCCGCAGCCCTGGCCTTCGGGGCCCTCGGCCTC
>JAGOQT010000151.1 GCA_018007255.1 Phycisphaerae bacterium
GTGACCTCCAGCGTGTCGAGCTGGCGCTCTAGCCATCTGAGCTAACCGCCCTGGAACGGCCCTCAGTATCGGGCAAGGCCACCCTGGAATCAAGTCCTTTTTCTGCCTGGGACCACCCAGGGTCCGGGTTGGCTTCGGACGACCAGGTTCAGAGCTTGCGGCGGATGGCCACGGCCGAGGAGAGTGTCCGGGTCTGGCCCCGGCTCTGCACGGACATGGAGATCTGCACGTTGTTGCAGTCGGCGGCAGCAGGCGTCTTCGTGAAGGTCACGTCGGTCACGTTCCTGCACAGCACAAACTCGCCGCCGTCCTCGGACCGGATCAAGTAGAGGGTCCGGTCTGCGGGTCGATACTCATAGGTGAAACCCTCGCCCGAGCTCGTGCAGAAGGTACACTGGTTGGGGTCGTCCGGGTCGTCCGGAACGACCGCGACGATCGACCCGTTGGGGTCCTGCCAACCCGCCGTGCGGAGCTGGGTGGTCATCCGGAACAGGGCCTGGCGGGCGTTGTTTACGGTGTCGTAGGTCTCTTTGTTCTCCTGGTAGCTCATCACGGAGGCGTTGAAGGCTGCAGCAAGGGCTGCCAGGAGCAGGCCCGAGAGGGCCAGGCCCAAGAGCAGTTCCACCAAGGTGAAACCCCCGGCTTTTGGATGACGGTCGGCTCGGTTCATAGCGTCCCCAGAGTCAGTAGCGGGCTCGAATCCAACTGGCCGAATTCAGGATCTGGCCGTTCCGAAGGATCCGGACGGTTACCCTCACGAAGGCCGTGCTGTGGTCCGCGGCCACCTGATCGAGATCGGCGGGCTGGACGTTCTGTACGGCCACGACCTGGCTGAAGGCCGCCAGATCGGCCAACGGGTTCCGCCCGGCGTCGATGGGAGGACTGAACGTGGCGCCATCAAAATCGTCCAGGTCATCATACTGGGCCAAGGTCTCTCCGCTCTCCGGTCCAAACGGACTTCCGACGGCCGGGTTGGTCCCCGGCTCCGCAACCGGCAAGGTCACGGTCGACTCGGAGATCTGTTCGATCAGGAACTCGGAGGTCGTCAGGTCGACGCCCGCGGCGTTGACCCTCGTGAACGCCCCGTTGGCCCCCAGCAAGGCTGCGACGGCCACGCCGATCAGGACCACGGCAATCAGGACCTCGACCAGGGTGAAGCCCGATTCGGGCCCAACCCTCTCCCGGGTCCTGCGGCTGGACACAAGCCCCTCCCACGACCCGAGGGACAGGCCTCGGGTCCTCGACAGGAAGGCAATCGTCGGCAACCCATAGCTCATGGCGTACCCTCCCCTGCCCTGCTACTTGCCCATGACCAGGCTGGACATCTTGAAGATCGGCAGGATGATGCTCATGGCAATGAAGCCGACCAGCATGCCCATCGCCACGATCATGATCGGCTCGATCATGCTCGTGACGGTCTTGATGATCGTGGTGAGCTCGCGGGCGTAGAACGCCGAGATGTCGCTGAGCACATCGCCCATGTTGCCTGAGTCTTCGCCGCTGCGGATCATGGCCAGCACGTTGCTCGGGAGGAGTCGGTACCGATTCAAACTCGACGAGATCTTCTTGCCCTGCCTGACCTCCTCATGCACCCCAAGCCACATCTGGCGGTACAGGGTGTTTCCGGCGATCTGGGCGGTGATGGCCAGGGTGTTCAGGATCGGAACCCCGGCCCGCATAAGGACCCCCATCGTGTGCAGACTGCGGGTGATATACAGGCTGCGGCAGAGGGTCTTGATCAGGGGCATGCGCAGCTTGGTCTTGTCCCACCAGAACCGGCCGGCGGTGGTGCGGATGAAGGCATGAAAGCCCCAGAAACAGGCCCCGAGGATGGGCAGCAGGAGGTACCAGTACCCTCGGAGGAATGCGCTGCTGGCCATCAGTATCCGCGTGGGACGGGGCAGCAGGTGCTCCTTGCCCGCGAAGATGGCGGTGAACCGGGGCAGCACGAAGCACAGCAGGAAGGTCGTCACGAACACGGCCATGCTGGCGATGATGATGGGATAGACCATCGCGCCTTTGACCTGGGAGCGGGTGGCCGTCTCCTGATCCAGGTAGTCCGCCAGCGTCCGCATCATGTCGCTGAGTGATCCGGACATCTCCGCGGCCCCCACGATGTTGACGTAGAAGCTGCTGAAGACCTGCGGATGCTCGGCCAAGGCCTGAGAGAAGCTCTGGCCCGCCTCAATGCGGGCCTTGAGGTCCTCGATCACGGCCTTGAACTTGCGGTTCTCGACCTGCTGGGCGATCGACTCCAGGGCCTCGGGCAGGCTGATTCCGGCACGGATCATCACGGCCATCTGGTTCGTGAAGCCCAGGATGTCCTTGCGGCTGGGTCCGAACTCCACGCGGAGGCCGCGGAGCTTGTCCATGACCGCCCCCGCCTTGTCCGAACTCCGTCCCTGTGTGCGGAGCGGACTGACTGCGACCGCAGTCGCCCCCGTCGTCTGGGAAGCACTCTCAAACATGGGTTTCTCCTCTCAGGTGGGTCGCGACCCGTCGGGCGAGACCTTCCCTCGGTCAGGATGCACCGACCGCCACCGTCTCCTGGACGAATCGGGCTCGGTTCTCCGGCACCAAGGTCTTCTCCATCTTGCCGGGATTCGCCGACCTCATGACGGCTTCTTCTCGATCGATGTACCCCTTGAAGAACATCTCGGCGATGCTGTGGTCCAGATTCTGCATGCCCAGACGCCGCGACGTCTCGATGATGTTGGGGATCTCGTAGATACGGTTCTCGCGAACACAGTTCCGGACTGCGGAGGTGCACAGGAGGATCTCCACACAGGGCACCATGCCGGGCTGGTCTATCCTCTTGAACAGGGTCTGGCAGATCACGGCCTGGAGGGTGTTCGCCACCATGGTCCGGATCTGATTCTGCTGGCTGGCTGGGTAGATGTCGATGATCCGCTCGATCGTCTGCGGGGCGTTGATCGTATGGAGCGTGCTGAAGACCAGGTGGCCCGTCTCGGCCGCGGTGATCGTGAAGCTGGTCGTCTCGAGGTCCCGCATCTCGCCGACCATGATGATGTCCGGATCCTGGCGCAGGACGTGCTTCAGACCCGATGCGAACGAGGGGCAGTCGAATCCCACCTCCCGCTGCTCGATCATGCTCTTGTCGTTGTCGAACACATACTCGATCGGATCCTCCAAGGTCACGATCCGCTTGCTGTACTGGCCGTTGATCAGGCCGACCATGGCCGCCAAGGTCGTGCTCTTGCCGGACCCGGTGTGCCCGGTCACCAGGACCAGGCCCCGCGGCAGATCCGTCAACTCCTTGACGATGGGCGGCAGGTGCAGGTCGTCCAGCACAAGGGTCTGCTTGGGGATGATCCGGAACGAGAGGGCAATCGTGTTGCGCTGGTAGTGCGCGTTGACGCGAAAACGAGTCCCGTCCGGAAGCGTGGTCGAGAAGTCCAGGTCCCGCTTGTCCTGGAAGTCCTTGGACCGCTCGGGGCCCACCATGCTCAACACCAGATCCTTGGCGTCCTGTTGGGTCACCGGAGGCACATCCATGTCGATCAGCTCGGTGTTCTTGCGGATGACGGGCGGCATCCCCACGTTGATGTGGACGTCGCTCGCCTTGTGCTCGACCGCGGCCGTCAGGATACTCGTGATGTCAATCATGGGCCCGCCTCGCTCTGGTGTTGGCTCGCCTGTCCCTCATCGGTTCTCGGCGAAGTCTTCCTGTTCGTTCTGTCCGTAGACCTGGGTGACTCTCAGGATCTCCTCGAGGGTCGTCACCCCCTGTCGGACCTTCTCCATACCGTCGTCGAAGAGCGTTGCGCCGCCGCCTTCACAGAACGCCCGGCGCATCGCGGCCACGGAGGCGTCCGAGTTGATCATCTCACGCAAACGGTCGTCCACGACCAGGAGTTCGTAGATCCCCAGCCGCCCGCTGTACCCGGAGCCCCGGCACTGGGCGCAGCCCGCGCCGTGCAGGATTTGTTCGGGCTGGAGGCCGACCTTCGAGATCAGCGGAAGCATCGCCTCCGGGACCTTGAACGGCTCCTTGCACGCGGGACAGATCTTCCGGACCAGCCGCTGCGCCAGGACGGCGTTCAGCGAGGCCGCGATGAGGTAGGCATCGATCCCGATGTTGACCAACCGCGTGATGCTGCTGGGCGCGTCGTTCGTGTGCAGCGTGGAGAGCACCAGGTGGCCCGTCAGAGCCGCCTGCACGGCGATGCGGGCCGTCTCGTTGTCCCGGATCTCTCCGACCATGACGATATCCGGGTCCTGCCGAAGCAGGCTCCGCAGAGCCCCCGCGAAGGTCAGACCGATCTTCTCGTTGACCTGGATCTGATTGCAGAAATCGAGTTGGTATTCCACCGGGTCCTCCACGGTGGAGATGTTCAGCTTGTCCCCGTCCATATGGCGGAGCGCCGTGTACAGGGTCGTGCTCTTGCCCGACCCGGTGGGGCCGGTGACGAGGAAGATGCCGTGCGGCCGATCGATCTGCTCGCGGAAGGTCCGGCAGGTCCCGGGCTCCATACCCAGCTGCTCCAACCCTCGGATGATCGAACGGCTGTCCAGGATACGGATCACCGTCTTCTCCCCGTGGTTGGTCGGCAGGGTCGAGATGCGCAGGTCCACCGCCCGCCCTCCCACGATGGCCGAGACCTTGCCGTCCTGGGGAAGACGCCGCTCCGAGATGTCCAGATTGGCCATGATCTTGATGCGGGACACGATGGCCGGGTGCATCTTGATGGGGGCCTGCTTCGCCTCGAACAGCGCACCGTCGATGCGGTACCGAATCCTGCAGATCTTCTCCTTGGGCTCGATGTGGATGTCGCTGGCCCCTTCGCGGATGGCATTGCTGATCAGGTAGTTCACCAACTTGATCACCGGGGAGCGGCCGGCCATCTTCTCCAGGTCTTCGGACTCCTCCGCCTCGTCCTGGACGACCTCCACCTCGGTCATGTCGCTGAGGATGTCGTCGAGGTTGACGTCGGACTCCTCCTCCTGCAGGGCATGGCACGCGTTCTCCACATCCTCAGGGCCGCAGACCACGACCCGGACCTCCATCTGGGTCTGCCGCTTGGCGTCCTCGATTCCAAAGACGTTTCCGGGCTCGGGGGTGGCCACGATCAACGTGGCCCCCTCGATCTTGACCGGAAGGATGCCGCTGCGGCGGATGAAGTCGAACGGGAGTTTCTCGAAGGCCGTATGGTCCACGTCCCCGGTCTCCACCCTCTGGAACTCCAGACCGTAGAACGCGGCCTTGGCCACCTGCAGATCCATGGGGTCGACGGCCTTCTCCTTGACCAGCCAGGACCCCGCGTCGCAACCCGGCTCCAGGGTCTGCTGGTGGCGGAGGCGGCCGTAGACCGCCTCGGTGATCTTCTTGGTCTCCAACAAGGCATCGGCAATGTCTCGAATGCGGGAGACGGGCGCCCTCTCCACGTCCGGGGTGTACAGGTCGCTGAGGCCTCGCACGTCCAGGTCCTCACACCCGGCCACCGGCCCAAGACCGTCCTCTCCAAGCGGCCCGGAGCTCAAGGGCTTGTCTTTCTGGAATAGGAAGGGAAGTCTCATTCGGTCATCCTCAGGGTCACCACAAGGTCGGGCGTCCCTGCCTCGCTCCACTGCAGCTGGACCCAGTGGTCGCCAATCTCCATGACGCGGAACCCCTTGACCTGGTCCCCTATCCGGACGAGCGTGTCGTCGATCAGGCACCGCGTGTCCTCTCCGGATTGGAGGATGCTTTGGAGTCTGAGGTTCCCCGCTCTGCTCCGAACCTGCTGCTGGTGTTGTTGGATCCGTTCCGCCTCCTTGCGTTGGGCCTCCTCGGCCGTGCGCCGGGCCTCCTCCGCGGCCAGGTCGTCGGGCGTGGCCCCGGACAGGCCTGCGGACCCGGGCTCGGGCAGCACCGGCACGGCGGACTGGACCTGTACCTCGACCTGGGCCGGAGGGGTGGCCGCAGACGCAGGCTCCGGGGCCTGCACGGTCAGATCGCCCGCCGGCGCCGACTTGGCCATGTTCCCCCTCTCCAGCTCAAAGGGGTTCTTGACCAACTCGTCCACAGCCACCTGCGCGACCGCCGAGAACTCGTGGAACTTCTGCACGATCTGGTCCATGTGGCTGCTCATCTCGGCGTTGACGCCGGTCAGCCTGCCGATGGCCGCCTCAATCTGCGACTCCTGGCTCTTGGCTGGGGCCGCCACAGCCGCCCTGGGCTGGCTCTTCCTCACCATCAGCCCCACGCCGACCAGTCCCACTGCGAACAGGACGATCACGGCAATGGTGCTCTGGCGGGTCCGCCGAGTCTTGCCCGCCACGGTCAGGTACTCCTGCTCGCCGGGCTGCGCGGTGGGTTCAGCGGTCGGGCCCTTCGAGGTCCGGCCCGCCGCCTCTTGTTGGTCTCGCATGAATGAGAGCATAATTCACTCCATGGTCACTCTGACCTAGGCCACTGGGTTCTTGGCCGACATCCCGTCCCGGCGGGTCCCTACGTGGTCTTGTTCTGGAAGAAGATGCTGACCACGAAATCCGCGCTGATCTCCCCTTCATCCTGCTTCTCAAGCTTCGTCAGGTCCATCTTCCGGACCTTCATGATCCGGGGCAGCTTCTCCAACTCCAGGAGAAAACAGTAGAAGGAGTTGAAGTTGCCCTCCAACTCGAGCCGGAGGGGTTGTTCGACGTATCCACTCGTATCCTTGCGCGCCAGGGTCCGAATGGTCTTGGTGTCCAGACCTTGCCTCTGGGCAATGACCGTCACCTGCTCCAGGACCTTGTGGATCTCGCTGGTCGGGGGCAGCTTGCTCTCGAAGAAGGCGACGGCCTGGTCGACCTGCGCCATCTGCGTCGAGAGATCCTGGGCCCTGGCCGTGGCCTTCTCAAAGTCGGACAGCTTGGCCAGCTTGGCCTCCATCCTCTGCTTGGAGGCGGCCAAGTGCTTGTTCGTGGGCCGGATCATGAAGTGGTACCCCACGACCCCCAGCCCCAGCAACAAGACGAAGAAGATGGCCTTTCTCATCGTGCTCGACATGGTTCAGCCCTCACTGCCGGCGCCTGTTCCTCTGTGTAGGCCTAGAAGTTGTAGACCGACTTCTCAGCCCTTTCCCGGATCATCCGGACGTCCTCCTCGGTCAGACGGACGTCGGGACACAATGTCGTCCTGAGCGTGAACTCGCGGAGGATCAGGTCCTCGCGGGTCTTGTACTCCTTGGATTCGACCAGGGCCACCCCGTTGAAGAGCGGGGATCCGCCCAACTGTTCGATGTAGGCCGCCACCTGGAGATCACTGGGCGCGACCCCTACGATCTCGATCTGGGTCTCCAGGTTCTTCTCCAGGGAGCCCTCGGGGCCCCCCGCCTTGGCCTTGCCGCCGGACTTCTTCGCCGCCGAGGAGGCCGCGGGACTTGACTTGCCGCCGCTGACGTCCTTCTGGTTGAATTTGACCTCGGCCAGAGAGGTTCCCGAGGGCAGCTCATTGGTCAGGGAGGCCAACACAATGCTCCGCGGAAGGGGCTCCAGGAGCTGGGCCGTCGTCAGCGCGGTCTTCATCATCTCCTTGCGCTTGGCCTGGAGTTGCTCGAACTGTTGGATGGACTCCTCCATGCGGGCGAGTCTGGAGTTGACCAGACTCTCCTGGGCCGCGCAGGACCGCTGTCGCATCTTGATGATGCCAAACGAGCTCATCAATCCGCTCATCACAATGAGCAGAAGAACGATGCAGAAGACGTTGGTGTGGCGCGATTCCGTGTTCTGAATGTAGTCGTCCGGGACGAAGTTGATGTTCGGCATAGGATTCACCTTCCTTTATGACGGACACATGCCTAGAAGACCCTCACCTCAGGACAGGCTCAGGCCAAACGCCGTGGCCCAACCCGCGGGACATCCCCACCGATCGAGATCCGGGCCGCCTGACGAACGTCCGTTCGGATCGGCCACCTCGACGGCAGCCAGGCAATCCCCGACCTGGGCCTGGACCTCCACTTGCTTGGCGATCGCGGCATAGACCGCCGTGTCGACCATCGGGCCCGAGAGGAAGATCACGCGTGTAAGGGGGGCGCCTCGCGAGGTCGAGGCATAGTCCCGTCGGCACGCGGCGACCTCCAGCACCAGCCCGTTCAATGCCTTCTCGTCCCCGAGCCGATCCGAGCCGATCGGGATGGATCGGGCGAACAACACCTGGCTGTGGCGGCACACCACCACGTTCGTGTGGGGCCCCTTGACGTCGATCAGCATCACGACGGCCTGGAGATCCCCCTTGCGCCGGCCGAAGAACCGTGCGTAGCAGGTCGCCAAGGCCTCGGGCCAGGCGCCCATGCCCTTGAGGGCCAGGCCCGCCTGATCATAGATCGCCAGGTGGCGATCGACCCGCTCTCGGTCGGCCACCATGACCAAGGCGTTATCCGAATCGGTTGGAATGTACCGGACCAATGCGTTCTCCCTGGAACACCGCAGGGACGTCTGGGACCTGACCTTGGCAAACAAGGCGTCCTCGATCTTCCCCTCTGCGGTCTTGGGCATCCGGACGTTCTCGATGACGACGTCGGAAGGCAGCATCGACGCAGTCACGACTCGGCCGCGGAACCCCCCCTGCCCGATCATCTCGCGGATCGTTTCGATGGCCCAACGCTGCCAAGCCGGCGTGCCCGGGTCAATCTCGGATGGACGCTCCCTGAAGGAGCCGGCGACCAGACTGAGTTGCGGACCGCGAGAACCCAACTGGGCCAATCTCACGCCCTCCGAGCTCAGATCCACGCCGATCGCATATACCTGATTCTTGGCAAACCCTAACATCTCACCCTACCGCATCACTCCAAGCCAAGAGGACGTCTGCCCCTTGCCCTCCCGGTGCCCCTGCTAGACAGCCCATCCGTGGTCCAGAACGATCGTACGGTGTCTATCGGTCATCCGTGACCCTCCGATCACGCTAAACAAACTATAGGATTCCCCCCTCGGACCACAAAACGGGCCCTGCGGGTGGGGCTGGGCGGGGTGCGCTTGCGGACTGTAGATCGCGGGCTTATCGGACGAGGTCGCCGGATGGGCCGGCCCCTGCCGTCAGCGGGCCGCAAGCCGGCGGCATGCGGCCTGGACGGTATTATAGAGGAGCATGGTGATCGTCAGGGGACCGACCCCCCCCGGCACAGGGGTGATCAGCGAGGCCTTCTCCAGGACGGAATCGAAGTCCACATCGCCCACCAGGCGGTACCCGCTCTTCTTGCCCGGGTCCGGCACGCGGTTGACCCCCACATCGATCACGACCGCGCCCGGCCGGACCATGTCGGCCGTGATCAGCCGGGGGCTTCCGGCCGCCGCGACCAGGATATCGGCCTGTCGCGTATGGAAGGCCAGGTCCCGCGTCTTGGTATGACAGAGCGTAACCGTGGCGTTACCGGTCCTGCCTCTCTGGATCAGCATGTTCGCCAGGGGTCTGCCCACCAGGTTGCTCCTGCCCACGATCACCACGTGTGCGCCCTCAATGGGGACCTTCGCGCGGACAAGCAGTTGTACAATGC
>JAGOQT010000152.1 GCA_018007255.1 Phycisphaerae bacterium
CCCGAGGCGTCCTAGCTTCCGTAGCCGGGCACGAGGACCCAGATCTTGTCTTATCGGTCCCGCAGATCGGCCGCCTCTGCAGGGCTGGTCCCGCCCACGATCATGCCCACGTTGCTGGTCTTGGACGTGCCGATACGGTCCTTCTCGCAGGCAATCTCAGCCACGATCTCGGCCAGGCGCTGGTACCATCTCTGGCCGTCCGGGCCGGCGAAGTCCTGGAGTGCGGCGGCGGAGGGGTTGCTGCTCCGGACCCAGACGAAAACGCCCTTGCCCTGCTGATTGGCCACGTCGGCAAAGGGCCGGATGCCGTCGGCCCCGGCAAAACCGTTGATCGTGATGGCGTCGGCCATCACGGTGTCCTCCAGCCCGGCCAGCTCGGAGTTGACCAAGTGGGCCGAGGCGTATTCCTCCGCCGTGTGCCCGACGTCTCCCCGCTTGACGTCGCCGATGGTCTCCACACCCAAAGCCTCGGCCTCGGCCAGCAAGGCATAGTAGGCCTCGAGCCCTTCACCGAGGTACTTCTCAAAGAAGGCCATGTTGATCTTGACCGCCGGGACCATGGGGGCGACGACCCGCAGGGTCTGCGTGCAGAAGTCCAGTATGGCGTCCACCGCCGCGGCAGCGTCGAACTCGTCGTTCATCTGCCGATGCCTGCGGATTGAGTCGGGCAAACGGGTGTATACGGGGTCCAGACCGACGATCAGCGCCGTCTTCTTGGCCTTGACGGCCTGACGCAGTCGATCTCCAAAGTGATTCGCCATCGTGTCCTGTCCTTTCTATTCTGCACGGCAGGCCGCCCTGCGCCGTGTGATCTTCCTTCCTGTCTTGCGGCTCGGTCCGCTCGGCAACAACTGGGTCTTCTGCCCGAGAAGAACAAGCACTATAATCAGCCGCGCGTCTCCGGGCAAGGACGAAAAACGACAATCGGGGGATATCGGATGACGGATGGGAATCGGGACCTCCAGCGGGTCCGGCCTGTGCGCAAGAGGCGATGGCGGAGGATCCTGATCTGGCTGGGCGTGGATCTGGCCGTGGCGATGGTTCTGATCGGGCTCCTGGCGTATCGGCCCGCCGCATACCAGCGGGCCCGTGTTCACGCGGACGGCGAGGATCCGAATCACGTGGACCGGACCCTCCAGGTCCTCTCTTCCGAGCTCTACAACGGGGCGCAGACCCGGAGGCCCTTTGACCTGGTCGTCCCCGAAGAGGGAATCAACCGGGCCCTTGCAGGCCGGCGATGGTCCGACCCTTCGGGTGAGGCGGTGTTCTCGGCCCTGCGCACCACGTTCTCGGCGGAGGGCATCGTGTGCATGGGGACCGCGGGACTCAAGGGGGCCTCGTTCGTGGTGACCCTGGGCGTGGACCCCGAGATCGACGACCAAGGGCGGCTCGCCCTGGACGTCAGCGCGGTCAAGATCGGCGCCCTGAGCTTGACGCCGCTGGCCCGCCTGATTGGCAAGCGGATGTACACCCAGCGTCTGGCCCAGGCCCCGGTGGACACCCAGGACATCCGGGCTCAAGTCGCCGGCGCCCTGCTGGGGGGCGAACCGTTTGACCCGGTCTTTGCGGTGGGAGGCAGACGGGTACGTCTGGACTCGCTTGAACTCCAGGAGGGCCGGGTGCGGCTGCGGTTCCGGCCCGCTCAGGAATAACTTGGGGCCGCAGGATTGCTCCTGCGGCCCATCCTTCCCTGCAAGTTAAGGGGGGCTTAACGTCTTGTGTTGCGAATCCTGCGCACCAACGCGAGCCCACCCATCCCCAATAGGGCGAACGTTGTCGGCTCGGGTACCGACATCGCCCCGCTGAAACTGCTGGTCCCGGAGTAGCCTCCGTCGATCATGCTCTGAAAGGTGTGGAACTGAGCCCCGTTCCCTCCGTCCATGGAGAACTGCAGGTCCAGGGACGGATGGCTCATGCCGGCGATCAGATCCAGGGCCGCGGATCCCAGGGACAGCCCCTGCGGCGTAACCAGGACGCCGGAGATGTCCGTCTGGAAGTGGGTATAGGCCCCGGCCACGGTGCCCATGGTGGCGAGATCGCCGCTGCCCAGCAGCCCGGTCAGGTAGGTCGTGCTCCCGGACGCGTTCGTGATTCGGATCTCCGGATTCCCGATCGGCGTCAGGGCATAGAGCCCGCCCGAGCCGGTGACTTTGAGGGAGGGGAGGTACACCCTGGCCCCCACAAGGGCGTCGCTGTTGCTGCTGACAGCCTGATCCACCGCGATGTCCTGGTCAAAGCTCAGGATTTGCGTGTCGCTGTTGTAGTTCCAGTTTCCGGCCGTGGACGGATCGGGGCTGAACTCGATGACGGGCATGGCCCTCCCGGACACCGCAAGGATTGCGACCGCTACGCTGCTGACTATCCATCTGCTCATGGATCGACTCCCGGTTGACTCAAGTACCCTCTCGATTGCGCGTCTGGCCTTCCCAGGTCCGCGCGGGCCCGGCCGCTGTGCGGCCTAGGCTCGAACCCTCCGTCTGCGTCGCGTGAGACTGAATGCCCCGCCCAGTGCGAGGAGCACAAGCGTGGCCGGCTCTGGCACCGCGACCAGGTAGTTCTGGGTGCATCCGTTGCTGAACACGGCCAGCGTGGCGTGAGGTCCCGACCCGTCGAGGCTGTGCAGCCAGGTGTTGGCCAGCACGGAGTGGACGCCCTCCGCCCTGAATCCGGCGACCCCGGGGGATCCGTCCACGTTCACGTTCCAGAACAGCGGATGGATGGGGACATTCTCGTGCACGATCTCCCAAACGGCTGCTGCGAAGGCGGCGGCCTCGATGTTCTGGTCCCACGTGAACGGGCCGCTCCCGGCCCACGCAGGGTCGTAGTGCCGTCCCCACAGCTCCTCCAGATAGCCGGCCTTGGTGGACCCCAGGCATTGGTCCAGGTAGTAGTCATAGGACCACGCCGTGTCGATCACATCGTAGACCCGGGGCGAGGTCGGCGCAAGCTGGCTCAGCTCGATGCAGAAGGAGGGGATGGGCTCGTTGGGCCAGATCGTGCCCATGCCCGTGCCGTCGGTCTTGTCGAGCATGTACACCCCTGCGTAGAACTCCGTGCCCGCGTATCCGCCGCCATACACGGCGATGAAATCGCTTGCGGCCAGGTTGGCCTGATCGATATCGACGGTCCCCAGCGAGGGTCCGCCCGCCCGGGACAGCCCTGTAAGGACCGCCACGAGCACCAGGTTTGGCAGGATCCTCGGCATCCCCATTCTCATCCACCCCCATCCCAGTACGGCTCTGCTCTGGAGCGGGCGGGGAATTGGAACAAGAGGCAATGGAACCGGCGCACCTACGGCCTTGGGTCGCCGTCCAAGAAGCTGCGTGAGATTCCCCCCTGCCCGTTTCTCTCCGAGGTCATCCGACTCGGAGAACACCCCGCTGACACCCCCTTCACTGATGTGGGCATCCGTACCCGGTCTCCCTGAATCGTCCCTGTCACTCGCTATGTAGACCAGTGTAGCGAGTGGCTCCATCCGAGTCAAGACCCCGCACGGGCCGTCGCGGGGCCGGCGCCCCGGGTGTTCGGACCAGGCCGGTTTCCGTCCAAAGGCGAGGCTGTTTATCGGCGAACCCGGAGGAGGATTGCGCGGTGAGGCAAGAAAAAAACCGGAAGGGCGATGCGGCGGTTGTTCCGCGGGCTAGGGATGCCGGTCCTCCGCAAACCGGTAGCTCAGCAGCTTGTAGACCAGCTTCGCGGCCAGGAAGTCGCACGCGTGAAGGGCGGGCCGCGGACAGAGCTCCACCACGTCGAAGCCCGTGACCTGGCTGGACCTGCACACGGCTCGCAGCAGGGTCACGACATCATACCAGCCAAGTCCCCCGGGCTCCGGCGTGCCCGTGGCAGGCATGACCGCGCTGTCGAAGACGTCCAGGTCCACGGTCACGTACACGCGGGGACCCAGGCCTCGGACGACCTCGTCCATCCACCCCGGGCTGCGGCAGATCGCATCCGCGAAGAAGAGGTCCTGGGTGCCGTAGCGATCCCTCTCTTCGCGGTCCATGCTCCGGACGCCCACCTGTACGGCGTGGCATCGCTCCCGGACCCGGGCCATCACGCAGGCGTGATTGTAGGGGGACCCCTTGTAGGTCTCTCGCAGGTCGCTGTGGGCGTCCAACTGCAGGACCGTCAGGTCCGGGAACCGCTCGACCTGCGCGGCCACCGCGCCGATGGTCACCGAGTGGTCGCCGCCCAGGACCACGGGGAACCGGCCGCGGTCCAGCCACGTACCGACCCGTGCACGCACCGCCTCCACTAAGTCCTCGGGACGGGTGGCTCCGGCCACGGGGCTGTCTGTGAAGATCCCTTCCCGATAGACCTCCACCCCGGTCTCGATGTCCCACCCCTCCAGGTGTTCCGAGGCCAGCAGAATGGCCTTGGGGCCCTGGTCCGCGCCCTTGGCCCAGGTGCTGGTCCCGTCGTAGGGAACCGGGATCACGACGATCCTGGAGTGCCCTGCATCGCCGGGTGCATCGGGGAAGAAGACGGGCCCATCCGCGGTCGCCATGGTCGTGCCCCCGGCAGGTCCCGTGCGGCCTAGTCGAACAGGAACATGGCCACGGCCACAGTGGTCGTCCACAGGTCCCGCCTGCCCTCGGCCGTCTGGGCGATGCTCGAGGTCCGGATGATCAGGCCGCTGGACTTGTACACCTGCTCCTTCTCGGACCAAGCCTTGTTGGGGTCCACATCCAGTCCCAAGGTGGTCCCCAGCATGCCGGCAGCCAGGTCCTCGGCCAGGTCCGCGGCCTCCCTCTCGTTCATGCCGTGGCCATGGACCTCGCTGAGATACCCCCACTTGCGGCTGTCCTTGGGCACAGCGATCCCCACTGAAGAGGCCACCAAGCGGCCGTACTCATCCGTATCCGCGCGGGCCATCACGCAGAAGGAGATCTCGCCGGGCCTGAGCATCTTGAGGCCCTTCTCCTTACTGATGACCTTGCACCCGGGCGGCAGAATCGAGGACACGGAGACCAGGTTCTGTTGGGCCAGGCCGGCCTTGCGCAGGGCCTCCTCAAACGACTTCAGCTTGTACTTGTGCCTGCCGACGCCCTTGGTGAGGAACACCTTCGAAGGGACGAGGTTGACCATGCATACCTCCTTCTAACCGTTCACCAGACACCGCACCCCATTGCCTTCTTGGGATTGGAAGAGGACCATTATATTGGGGTGGGGGGGGATGCCAACAGGAATTCCCGGAAACTGGAGGCGCATTTCGCTCGCCGCCAATGCGATCCGGGGCCGTGCCCCTGCCCTGCTCGAGATCGGGGCAGCGGCGTGAAGCCCTGTGGGGAGTGCGATCCGCTTGTCCTGGGGATGGCGGCAGGGTAATCTACGTCAACCGCCGGGGCAGATGACACGTCTAAGGGGTAGTTGGAAGCACCTATGCCAGACGCGGATCACCAGATCGTCGAGGCCTGCCAAAGGGGTGAGCCGGGTGCGTTTGAGGGGCTTGTCCGCCTCCACGGACCGTCCGTGCTGGGGTACCTGAACCGGGTCTGTGGGGACCCGGAGCAGGCGGAGGATTGCTTCCAGGAGACGTTTGCACGTGCCTATAGGAACCTCCACAGGGCACAGCCGGCCACGTTTCGGGCATGGCTGTTTCGGATCGCCACGAACAGCGCGATCGACGGGTTTCGAAGGCGGAATCGGGTGAAGATGACCTCCCTGGATCAGCGGCTTGACGAAGACAGTCCGGGTGCGGCCGGGCGGGCGATCGAGGATTCGCTGCCCGGGCCTGCTGAGGCGGCTGCTGCCCAGGAGCGGGTGGCCGCAGTGCAAAGGGCCGTGACAGCCCTTCCCGAGGGTCAGCGGGCCGCGTTGGTCCTGGCCTACTACCAACAGATGAGTTACGGCGAGGTGGCCGAGGTCCTGGGCTGCTCGATCGGTACGGTCAAGACCCACATGAGCAGGGCCCTGGCCACGCTGGCCAAGACATTACCCGATGTGGAGTGATCCCTAGATTCTGGCTTCTGGATTCTGGATTCTGATTCTTGGATTCTGAGTCAATGAACCACCTGACCGACCAGTCTCTAATCGATTACCGATTCAACCTCCTCGAGGCCGAGCCGGCCGCCGAGGTCGCCAGACACCTGGCGGAGTGCGAGAGATGCCGGATGCGATCGGATGAGCTGGCCAAGAGGATCGAGGCCCTGGACCTGCTCAAGCAGGAGCCGGCCATGACCGAGGCCCTGGTCAGCCAGACCCTGGGATACGCCCGGCGGTCCAGGCCGGTGACCCGGATCAGGGTGTGGTGGGCCGCGGCCGCTGCAGCGGTGCTGGTCGCCACGGGCGTGACGGCCTGGCTGCAGTGGGGGGGCGGCCCGAGTCCGGCGCAGGTCGGGCCGGTCGCTGCTCGCAGGGCCGGGGGGATGCCCGCCCCGTCCGCTGCCCCGGCCTTGCTTGAGTCCAAGGCCGGGGGCCGGCGGCCCGGAGAGCCCGGGTCCGAGCCGCCGCCCTTTGCGCCCGCCAGTGCCATTGAGCTGGTCACCCTGCCCAGGCGCGAGTCCGTGCAACTGACGATCTACAACTCCGCAGACCTGACCCTGGTTCGGGACCAACGGAGCCTGACACTGAAGAAGGGCTGGAACTGGCTTCAGTTCATGTGGGCCAACACACTGATCGACCCCACGAGCCTGGATCTGGAGCCCAGAGAGCACAAGGCTGCGATCCGTGTGGAGCAATTGGTGTACCCGGCAGGGCTCAAGGACGTAGGCCGGTGGCTCATCCGGTCCGAGGTCGAGGGCCAGGTGCGCTTTGAGATCACCTACCTCACCAGCGGTGTGTCCTGGCGTGCCTTCTACGAGGGGATCCTCTCCACGGACGCCCGGTCCATGGACCTGAAGGGCTACGTCCGCGTGACCAACCACAGCGGCGAGGACTACGAGGGTGCCCAGGTCCGGCTGGTCGTGGGCCAGGTGCACCTGCTGGCTCCCATCGCGGAGTTGGCGAGACGTCCGCATCCCTATGGCAGTCCTATCCCGACGATTCAGGATGACAACGGGGTAGTGGATGAACGGCTCGGCGTGGACAGCCATCAGACGCTCTCTCTATGGTACTGGGCTGACGGTGACACATGGGCCAAGAAGAAGCAGATCGTCAAGGAGGGTCTCAGCGAGTACTTCCTGTATACGATCGAGGGCACGGAGACCATCCCCAACGGCTGGTCCAAGCGACTGGTGAGCCTGGAGGCCAACGACGTGCCTGTGGTGAACCTGTACAAGTACGAGAAGGCGCGGTACGGGGATGCCGTGGTGCGGTTCCTGACCCTCAAGAACGACACGGAACACAGGCTGGGCAGCACGCCCATCCCAGAGGGCCAGGTCAAGGTCTACCGCGCAGTGGATGACCAGGGCCGGCTTTCCTATGTGGGTGCTACGGAACTCCAGTACATCCCTGTGGGTCAGGAGGCCCAGCTGAATCTGGGTGAGGCCAGGGACGTGGTCGTGGAGCCGACCCTGATGGACTTCCGGACCGAGCAGCACCGGTTCGACAGCAACCGCGATGTGTCGGGCTGGGACGAGGTGCGGACGTTCCGCTCCGAGGTCCGCAACACCTCGGCCATCCCTGTGCAGGTGGAGATCAAGCAGGACCTCCCGACCACCTACTGGGACCTGGCCAGGGCCGGTGCGACCGGCACCTACGAGAAGGTGGATGCGGATACCTTTCGGTTCGAACTGGACCTGCCGGGCGCGTCGGTTCAGTCGTTCGAGTACAGTTTGAGGATCTATCACGGGACTCGTGAGCAGGACTGGAGAGAGTAGCCCTATGAAGAAGACACTGATCCTATGGGCCGGACTCATGACGGCCGGCGCCGCGATGGGCAAGGTCGACCTGGTGACCCTGCCCCAGCGGGACACGGTGCAGTTGACGATCTACAACTCTGCGGACCTGACGTTGGCCAGGGAGACCCGCGGCCTGGTCCTGGACGAGGGGGCCAACCGGCTCCAGTTCTCGTGGGAGAACACACTGATCGATCCTACCAGCCTGGAGATGTCAGCCAAGGCAAACAGGGACCAGATCGAGATCGCGGACCTGACCTTCCCGCCCAGGGTCAAGGGCCTGGGAGTCTGGGCCATCCGGAGCCAGGTCAAGGCCCGGGTCCCTGTTGAGATCTCTTATCTGACCAGTGGACTGTCCTGGCGGGCCTTCTATACAGGGACCCTGTCACCGGATGAGAAGACCATGCACTTGGAGGGGTACGTGCGGGTGACCAACAACAGCGGGGAGGATTATGAGAACGCCCAGGTCCGGCTGGTCGTGGGCAAGGTGCATATCCTGGACCAGATCGCGGACCTGGCCAAACAGGACTATCCCTACGGACGGCCCCAGCCACCTGTACCCGCGGTTGTGTCGGCCCCTGCGGCCGGTGGATTCGGAGGCCGTGGACGCGTAGCCAGCGAGTTCAAGGCCATGGTAGCAACAGCCCCCATGCGTGCCAGGGAGATCACAAAGGAGGGGCTGAGCGAGTACTTCCTCTATACCATAGAGGGCACGGACACGATCCCCACCGGGTGGTCCAAGCGGATGATCAGCCTCACTGCGGACCAGGTCCCTGTGGTCAACCTCTACAAGTACGAGGAGGAGCGGTACGGCAAGGCCGTGGTCCGGTTCCTGAGCTTCAAGAACGACCAAAAGCACAAGCTGGGCGAGACCCCGATCCCTGACGGTCAACTGAAGGTCTGCAGGACCGTGGATGACCAGGGACACCTGTCCTACGTAGGCCAGTCCGGATTCAAGTACATCCCCATAGGCCAGGAGGTGGAGCTGAACCTCGGTGGGGTCCCGGACGTGGTGGTCGAGCCGACCCCGATGGACCACAAGACGGAGCAGCACCAGTTCGACAACGACCGCAACGTCTCGGGCTGGGACGAGGTCCGGACCTTCAAGGTCGAGGCCCGGAACACCCGGGATGTCCCCGTGGAGGTGGAGATCAGGCGGAACTTCAGGACGACCTACTGGGACCTGGACCGCAAGGGCGATCTGGACACCTACGAGCAGGTGGACAAGGACACGGTCCGGTGCCTCCTCAAGCTCCCAGCCCGGTCCGCCAAGACCTTCGAGTACACGGTGCGGACCTATCACGGGACCCGCGAGCAGAACTGGCAGTCGAAATAAGAAGCCAGAATCCAGAAGCCAGAAGCCAGAAGCCGGAATCCGGAAGATAAGGAGAGTAGACCATGAAGACCCGACATGCGTTCATCACAGGTGTGGCCGTACTGGCCGTTGCGTCCCTTGCACAGGCCCGGATCAAGCTGGTGGCCCTGCCCGAGCGCCAGGCCACGGTGATCCGGCTGGACAACCCGGCCGCCACACTGATCGAGGAGGAGCGGGTCCTGACCCTGCAGAAGGGCGTCAACCAGGTGGACTTCTCCTGGAAGGGGGTCTCCATCGACGTGGACTCCATCCGGCTCGTGGCCCTGGACCACCCGGGACAGGTGAGGCTC
>JAGOQT010000153.1 GCA_018007255.1 Phycisphaerae bacterium
TCGAGCAACGGGGCTGCGCAATCGTGGACGGCCAAGCAACCCTGGCGTCCCACAGCCCCAACGGGATCGTGGGGCATGAGCTGCTCCATGAGCACGTGCACCTGCGTTTCAAGGGCAACTACCTGCTGGCCCTCGCCATCGCAGACCAGGCGGCCCGACTCCTGCCCCAGGTCGCCGCGGAGGCCTCGCCCCAGTCCGAGTGGCTGTCCGCAGAGGACTGCGCGAGGCGTCTGGCCTACACGGATTGGGATCAATACCAGGCCCTCACCTCCATGATGGCCAGGCTGGCGGACCCGCCCTTCACCTCGCAGTCGAACCATGCAGAGCAGAGCCAGCGGGTCCGGCGCCGGATCGAGCAGCTCCTGCCCGCCGTGCAGCCCGCCTCGCTCGAGCAGGCCGCGGAGGTGTACCGTGAGGCAGTCAGGCTCATGCCGGACGACTGGATGCTGTACGAGAATCAGGCCTATCTCCTCCAGAACAAGGGGGATCTCCAGGGCGTGGCGGAGTCCTGGCGCAACGTCCACCGGCTGCTCCCGCACTATGCGCAGGCCGTGTGCCAAACAGGCCTGCTCCTGGCCGTGCAGGGCGACGGGACCGGCGCAGTCCAGGCCTTGGAGCAGGCCCTGCGCATGGACCCGGAGTCGTTTGTTGCCCTGGACGGCATGGCCCACGCCCTGGCAGACCAGGGCCGCCACGCAGAGGCCATTCGATACTACGCAAAGGCCCTGAGACTCAAGCCCCTGTTCAGTCCGTCCCACCTGGGCATGGGCCTTTCCCTCCAGGCCCTCGGCCGCACAGAGGAGGCAGACGCCCACCTCAGGCAGGCTGCACAGCACCCCCTCAACACGGCCGCTGCGCTCGAGGCCGTGGCCAAGGCCTGCATGGACCGGGGTTGGATGGACCAGGCGGTCGTGCACCTGACCAAGGCCCTTGGCCTGGACCCCACCCGCGCGGTCACGCACCTCCACCTGGGGGAGGCCCTTGCGGCATTGGGCAGACGCGACGAGGCCCAGGGCCACTATGCGGAGGCAGTGCGCCTGGACCCGGGTCTGCCTGAGGCCCACTTCCGCATGGGTTTTGAGCTGGGGCGCCAGGGCAAGGACACGGAGGCCATGGGGTTCTTCAAGGAGGCCCTGCGGATCAAGCCAGACTTCCTCGAGGCCCGACTGAACCTGGGCGTGGCCCTGATGCACCTGGGCCGTGCGCACGAGGCGATCGAGAATCTCGAGGCGGTCCTCCGTGTCGAGCCCAACCACCCCGCAGCCCTCAAACACCTCAAGACACTGCGGGACCGGTCGCAGCAGACCCGCTGACCCCGCCTCCCTACGGACCGGTGAAGGCCGTGTCCCAGTCCTTCCAGACCGGATCCCGCCCCTGTGCGCGGACCATGTCCGCGACCTCGGCCGCGGACCTGTGGTCTGCCACCTCGAACTGCGGTACCGCATCGCCACCCGAGTAGCCGCCCGGACTCGTCCTGCTGCCCGCGCTCATGCGGGTGATGCCCAGGTGCACCAGGCGGTCCCTCAGCGGGGCCGGCTCGCGGGTCGAGAGCACCATGCCCGCGTCCGCGAAGCAGAGGCGCAGGGCCAGGATCATCTGCACCAACTCCCTGTCGGACACCAGGTGTTCGAAGGTGGGACCGCCCTCCTGCCCTGTGGGGCGCAGACGGGGGAACGAGAACGACACCTGGGCCTGCCAATATCGCCTCATCAGGTACCGGGCGTGCCCTGCCAGGGCCAGGGTCTCGATCCTCCAGTCGGACAGACCCAGCAGGGCCCCCAGCCCGATCCGCCGCATGCCTGCCCCAGCCAGGTCGTCCACCGCACCGAGGCGGCGGTCATAGTCCGCCTTGGGGCCGGCCTTGTGAAACTGCCTGTACCGCTGCCTGCAGTAGGTCTCCTGGTACAGGGTCACGCCGTCGATGCCCGCCTCGAACAGGCGGCGATACTCCTCCCGACCGAGCTGATGGATCTCGATGGTGACGCACCTGAACCTGCCCCGAAGTCGCCCGGCCAGTTCGACCAGGAAGTCCACGGTCACGTGGGACCGGTCCTCGCTGCTCACGAGCAGGAGATCCGTGAACCCATCTTGGGCCAGGATGTCCGCCTCTGCAGCCGCCTGCTCGACCGTGAGGCGGAGACGCGGGGCCCGGCTGTCCCGATTGAACCCGCAGTAGAGACAGCGGTTCACACAGTGGTTCGACAGGTAGAGGGGGGCATACAGGGCGATGGTCTTGCCGAACCTCCGGATCGTGAGGTCCCGGGCCTGGCCGGCCATGACCTCCAGACGGGCCTGTGCCGCTGGAGAGATCAAGGCCAGGAGCCTCTCCGGACTGTACCTGCCTGGAGGCTCCGCCAAGACCCTGTCCACCTCTTCAGGCGTCACCGCACCCAGCCTGTGCGCCCAGCCCGGACCGTGCAGGTCCAGGCCTTGGTCTGCGAGCCATCTGGCGATGTCTGCTTGGGCAATCATATCTGTCCCAGGAACCCCGTGAGGGGACTCGAAGCCTGGGCCTGCTGGGTCGCCTTGCGCGGGCCGGACACGCGTGCCGTGCGCCCGGCCTCCACAGCCAGCTTGAACGCAGCGGCCATGCGCACGGGGTCCCCGGCGGTGGCGATGGCCGTGTTGACCAGCACTGCGTCCGCGCCCATCTCCATGGCGTCCGCTGCATGGGACGGGAGCCCCAGCCCTGCGTCCACCACCACGGGGACCGTAGCCTGCTCCAGGATGATCTCCAAGGCGGCCCTGGTCAGGAGCCCCTGGTTCGACCCGATGGGGCTCGCCAGGGGCATGACCGTGGCCGTACCCACGTCCGCCAGGCGCCTGGCCAGGATGGGGTCGGCATTCATGTAGGGCAGGACCGTGAACCCCTCCTTGACCAGGATCTCGGCTGCCTTGAGGGTCTCCACCGGGTCGGGTAGCAGCGTGTACGGGTCCGGCGTGACCTCCAGCTTGACCCAGGTCTCGCCGGTGGCTGCGCGGGCCAGGCGGCAGAGGCGCACCGCCTCCTGTGCGTCGCGAGCGCCCGAGGTGTTCGGCAGGAGCAGGACCCGGTTGCGGTCGATCGCGCCCAGGAGGTCGTCCTCAGGATTTCCGATCTCCACGCGCCGCAGGGCCACGGTCACGATCTGGGTCCCTGACGCGGCAATGGCCGCAGCCATGGCCTGGCATGAGGCGAACTTGCCCGTGCCCACCATCAACCTGGAGTCGAACTCCCTGCCCGCAATCACCAGCTTGTCCATACCCGATCAGCCCCCGCCCACGAACCGGACCAACTCGATACGCTGACCCTGCCGAACCGGCGTGGCGGCAAACTCCGCCCTGGGCACGATCCGGCCGTCCACCTCCGCCACCACGGTGGCTGCATCCAGGCCCAGCCGGACCAGCAGGTCCGCCAGTGTGGGGGGAAGGCCCCCGTCAAACGCCTGCTCGACCCCATTGATCTTCAACTGCTCCCGGCTCACAGGATCTCGTCCAACAACAGCTCCACGATCGCATTGGCCTGGTGGGCCGCAGCAATCCACACCCGGCCCGCAGTCAGGGGCAGACTGGAGTATGCGTCGCTCTGGCCGTCTCCGATCAGGACCAGGCGACTGGAGACCCGCCGGGTCTGGATGGCATTGCTCCGCCCGTACCCGGCCAGACCGCTGACCGTCACCACGGGCTGGGCCATGCCGGAAAGCACCGCCTCCACCAACATCTGCTTCTGGTCCGCCCGGTCCAGACACTCCGCCACCACATGGACCCCTGCAAAGACCCTCTGCACGGCCGCTCCATCCAGCCTGTGGGCGAAGGTCTCCACCGACACCTCCGGGTCGATCCGCTGCAGGGTCTCGACCAGGGCCGCGGCCTTGGGCCTGCCCACCTGGTCCAGGAAGTAGTGCTGGCGGTCCAGGTTCCCCTGCTCGACGCAGTCGAAGTCGGCCACGACCAGCCGACCCACACCCGTCCTGGCCAGGGCCACTGCCACCATGGAACCCAGGCCTCCCAGGCCTGCGATCCCCACAGCAGCCTGTCTGAGTCTGGGGTCAAAGGGCCGCATGGACCACAAAAAAGCCGCCCACACAGGGGCGGCAACACAGCACGACCAACATACCGCCTTCCTTCGCAGGTCTTACCCTGATCAGGTTCAAAGGGTCACCCGCCCTTGCGGGTTTCTCAGCCCTCGACCCCCATCTGGGGCTTAGGGCTCCCCTGGCTTCTTCTTGTACACAGCTACTCTATCCGGCCCGCCTCAACCCTGCAAGCCCACGCCAATCGGGTCTGATGGACAGACCCCTCACATCACTTCTTGCCCATGGCCTGTTTGATCACGCCGATGATGGCCATGAGCACGCCGCCGCCCACGCCGCCGCCTGCAATGCTCCCCACGATGCCCGCGACATCCATCTGGCCGCTGCCCGTGGATACCCCCAGCATGCCCAGCAACTGGCCGCCTATGCCCCCGCCCAGGATCCCGACCACCGAGTTCCACAGGGTGCCCAGCGAGAACTTCTTCATCAACGAACCGGCCAGATTCCCCCCCACTGCACCACTCACCAATTGGACAATCAACGGCAACATAGCACATTCTCCTTTCTGGACGTCCTTGTTCCATCCCTTGGACTTGTGGACACAACCTACCCGCAAACCCAGGGGCGGTCAAGGAATAAGCGAGGGGGAATGAGGAGTTGCCCCGGCTCAGTTCGGGCCACTGGGGGCCTGTGAGAGTCGATCCCAAGAGACCGTGCCGGTCGGCAATGGACCACACGCGAACCGGTCAGGGCATGCCTGGCCGCACTTGTTGACAAGAGGGAGACGTCCGCCCGGTGCGCGAGCATGCAGGCCGCGCAGGCGTCAGGACCACCATATGCCATCTGCGGGCACGCCAGCACAACAGGGGCAGGCCCTCAAGGTCCGAGTCTCGCCTGGGTGGACAGGCGGCGCAGAGCGTGCCCCCTGGGGGATTGGAGGCGGCGGATTCCGGCCTGCCGGCCTTGAACCCGTCGCTCGGGGACCTCGCTCCCCATAGGGGCCCTGCCCCTCTGGCGTCGCCTGCTTGCGCAGGCTCCTGTCACCCCTACGACGTGGGGAAATCCTTTCCCCACACCCTTTGGGGTTCGAATCCCGCCTGGGTGGACAGCCGGCGCAGAGACGGCGCCCGGGGGATTGGAGGCGGCGGGATTCGGACCCGCGTCCCGAGATGCTTTAAGACAGGCCTCTACATGCGTAGTCGTTCTATTGAGTCTTCGCCTCCTGCGACGCCGGACGACAGGCTCCGCGATCGGCTAGTTCGGTGAGTTCTCGCCTCCACGACCCAAACGATCGTGTCAGCCAGCCTGCTGTTCGACGTCCGGATCCAGCCCACAGGCAAAGCCGGAAGAGGACGGGCTACCTAATCTAGGCAGCCATGCGCAACTGGTAGTTGCCAAGTAAAGTTAGTTACCGGATGATTAACCAGGCCAACCGGCGTCCTGGGCATGCCACCTGCCTCTCCACGATCCGGTCGAAGCCATTCGCCCCCGACGACTTCCTGGAGAGGAAGATCTGTATTCATTATAGACGCCTATACGCCCTTGTGCCAGGGCAAGTTCTGCCTACGCCCGCCCGGGCCTCGGCTGCCTCGCGCAGCGGGGGCCCTGCGTACGGGTATAATGGCACCATGGATCTGGCCGCTGCAGTAAGGCACAAGGCGCAGGGACTGGGGCTCGACCTGGTGGGCATCACCGGGGCCGATCCCGCCGGACCCGAGCACGTGCACGGCCTCCAGGCCTGGCTGGATGCAGGGTATGCGGGACCCTTGTCTTTCATGGCCCGGGACCCGCACAGGAGGGCCGACCCTCGCACGCTGCTTGCGGGCGCAAGGTCCGTGATCGCAGTGGGCCTCAACTACAAGCCCCCAAGCCGGGGGATCGACCTGTCCGGACAGGGTGTTGGGCGAGTGGCCCAGTATGCCCAGGTCGAGGACTACCACGGGTTCCTCAAGGCCCGGCTCCGCGAGCTCGCCCGGTTCATCCGATCCCAGGGCCATGAACAGGAGCGATTCAAGGTCTGCGTGGACTCATCGCCCCTGCTGGAGAGGGCCTTGGCCGTGCGAGCGGGGCTCGGGTTCATTGCCCGGAATCACATGCTCACCCATACGAGGCTCGGACCTCAGGTCTTCCTGGGGGAGCTGATCACCACGCTGGACCTCGCGCCCGATGAACCCGGGCGCGGCCGGTGCGGGGGGTGTGACCTGTGCATCCGGGCCTGCCCTACCGGCGCCCTGAGGCCTGATGGATTCCTGGATGCCGGTCGGTGCATCAACACACTGACGATCGAACAGGCGGGCGAGATCCCCCAGGACCTGGCCCGCAAGATCGGCAACAGGGTCTACGGATGCGACGAGTGTGTGTTGGCCTGCCCCTTCCAGCACAGGGCGCCCGCGTGTGCGAATCCCGCGATTCGATACTCCCCGGACAGGGCGTGGCTGGACCTAGCCGCGATCCTGGCCATGGACCGGGATGCCTTTGCAGCCGAGTTTGCCGATACGGTGATCCTGCGGACCGGGCTGGAGCGACTCCAAAGGAACGCGCGGGTCTGCCTGGGCAATGCCCTGCGGGGACACCGACCTGCTGGCCTGAGGTGAACCTCCATACGCGCCCATGTTGACCCGGCCTCCATTGGGCCACGGCTCGGCAGACCACTCTGAGACGGGATCGCCTGCGTCGATGCAGGGACTGGTCAGGGGATCTGACACCCAGCCGAGGGCCTCCGGGTCCCATCGGCCTGCCTGGGACAGCAGATGATAGTCCCCGGGCACCCAGGCTGCAGAGGCATCGGTCCAACGGCCATGGACGACGAACAGGGGGTGGATGTCCAGGTTTCCCTCGCCGGGCCAGGAGCCCTGGACGTCGCTGAAGGACACTTGAGGGCCGGGGCCGGCCTGGACCGCAACGGAATGAGGCAGGTTGTCCCATAGGATCGAATTCGACAACACGGCCTGGCTGTCCACAATGCACACCCCTCCGCCATGGATGCCCCCCTGGTTGTCCGCAAGGGTGCAGTGGACGATCGTGATCCGACTGTCCAGACCGTACACGGCCCCCCCGCCCGGGTCCGTGGCCTGGTTGCCCACGATCAGGCAGTGGGATAGGGAGAGCTGGCTGCCGGAGCAGTAGATCGCCCCTGCCTTGTCCCCCTCTCCGCCGGTCAGTACAAGGCCCCGGAGTGTCACGATCGTGTCCTTGGCGCCTTCGAGCCGGACCACAGGGCCCGCCGCTCCGGCATGGATCACCGGCCATGACCAGCCGTTCGGATCGTCCGATTCGATCCCCGTCAACTCAATGGACCTGCCTGCGAGGTGCAGAGGTCCAACATACTGCCCGGGGCCAATGACCACCCTGCTCCCCTGCGGCGCAGCCTCGATGGCCTCCTGGATCCGGTCAAAGGGGTGATTCGGGCTGCCGTCTTGGTTGGGATCGAAAGGCCCTGCTGCGCGGACATAGAGCGTGGGACCGTCCGATCGCCAGCCCTGGTCGGGCCTGCCCTCGTAGCCTTCATTCAGCCCCAGAATGGAGGTAGACCTGCGGACCCAGTAAGAGTAGGCGATACCGGGTTCAGCAGCAGCGTCGTCGAAGTACGGACTCGTCTGCCATGGACTTACGGGTTTGCGATCCAGGACATCCGGCGGGGCCGAGCGATAGACCCTGTAGTAGCTGGTGTACGCGGGCCCATTGCACACAGGGTCCCAGGTGACACGGATCCTGTCCTGATACACACCCTTGGATGCGGACACGCCGGTCATGGGGCCGGGATTGGGCTCGTAGTTGAGACTGATTTGGGGGTTGTTCTCGACAATGGTCCTCAGTTGGGTGCAGTAGGCCTCCTGATCCAGGCCGTAGATGACAAGCAGGTCCAGACTCCCCAGACTCCGGAGACCCAGGAGGCCGGAGAGGTCATGGATGGGATTGCCAGACAGCTGCAGGGACGTCAGTTGGCTCAAAGAGGCCAGGGGCGAGAGATCCGTCGCGTAGTTGTCCTGGAGATTCAGGTACTGCAGGCTCGTCAAGGAGACCAGGGGCGAGAGATCAGAGACGTGGTTCCAGCGAAGGGTCAGCTCCTCCAAGCCGATCAGACCGGACAGGGGCGAGAGGTCGGAAAGGGGATTCCCGTGCAGATCCAGGTACCGCAGGCCAGCCAGGCCCGACAGGCCTGAGACATCGCTGAGCTGGTTCTTGGACAGGTTGACTTCCCTCAGTTTGACCAGGCCGGACAAGGGCGACAGATCACGGATGTGGTTCAGTCGCAGGTTCAAGGTCTCGAGGTTCACGGCATACTCCAGCCCGCTCAGGTCCGAGACCCTCAGGCGAGGGGGACCCCCGTCAATCCACACGAGCTCCCTCAGTTCCTGCATGTCTGCGGGAGTCGGATCCAGTGTCCAGAGGGTCTCCTCCACCGCGATCTTCAGATTGGGATCAGGAAGAGACACGGGGTCTTCCGCACTGGCCGGGGAGCGACCGAGGCCAATCACCAAGAGCACAAGACCAAGGCGATGCAACGGCCCCACGGTTCGGTGAGACCTCGCGTATGTCATCTGCAGCCTCCTCTTGGGTCGGAGGCTGGACAACCATGGGTGATCCGTGTGCAGAAACCGGATCGGCCTCGCCTCCTCTGTCCACCAGTGCCCTGCATTCACCTGAGATTCGAGGTGCCGGGGCCAGGGCGAGATCCATCCCTGTCCGGCGATGGGGCCATTATACCCTATCTGGACCCCCCGGATCAATGTCTTTCGCACACGGAGGCCATCGCCGCAACAAAGCCGCCGTCGTGGTCCATGGGGCCTGGGCTGGGGAGGGTCAGCCTCTGGGAGGTCAGACTGAAATCGGGGCGGCTGTGAAGAAGGGCCTGCACCACGGACTCATTCTCCTCCGACTGGATGCTGCACGTGCTGTAGACCATGCGCCCGCCCGGCCGCACGAGGTCCGCGGCCCTGTGCATCAGGCCGATCTGGGTCCTGGCCAGGTCCTGGATCGCGTCGGGCCGCAGCCGATGCCGGACCTCCACCCGTCTGGCCATGACCCCCGTGTTCGAGCAGGGCACGTCCAGCAACACCACGTCAAACGGACCGTGGAGATCCACGTAGGCCTGCAGGTCGGCCTCGGACAGGACAGTCACCGACTGCAGGCCCATACGGGCCATGTTCCGGCGGACTTGGTCCAGGCGTTCCGGGTCTGCATCCGTGGCCACGATGCGGGCCTGGTCGCCCACCTGTTCGGCCATGTGGATCGTCTTGCCGCCCGGGGCAGAACACAGATCCAGGATGGACTCGCCTTGCGCAGGGGCCAGGTCTTCCACCACAAGGCCCGCGCTGGGGTCCTGCACGCTGAACAGGCCCTCGCCGTACCCGGGCATCTGCTCCACCTGCCCTGGGCCCGCCAGC